>NZ_JBHUZM010000017.1:0-89943 GCF_042667665.1 Streptomyces sp. NPDC057307
TGCCCGGGGACTCCGGCCGGGCCGGCCGCCACGCGACCGCCGGCGTGCGCCGGGCTTGCTGCCCTCATGTGGGCACAGTCCGGGATCGTGTCGGGTCGGCCTCCGTCCCCCCGGCCGGAGGCCACCCCGCGCCCCCGGCGCAGCCTGTGGTTCGGCAGTGGCCCGGCGAGCGCCGGTCCCGCCCGGCCTCATGTGTGGCACGGTCCCGGACCGCGTCCGGTTGCTCCGTTGCCCCCGGCCCGGGGGCCGCCCACCCGCGTCGCGTCGCCCCCACCCCCCCCGGCCGGAGGCCACCCCGCCCCGGCGCGGTCACGGCGCAGCCTGTGATTCGGCACCGGCCCGGCGACCGCATGGCGTGCGCCGGTCCCGCCCGGCCTCATGTGTGGCACGGTCCCGGACCGCGTCCGGTTGCTCCGTCGCCCCCGGCCCGGGGGCCGCCCACCCGCGTCGCGTCGCCCCCACCCCCCCGGCCGGAGGCCACCCCGCGCAGCTCACCCCCCGCGTGTGCGCTCGTGCGCCGTCGATGGGGTGGGGGGTCGGGCGATACCGTCAGGGTGACGGCGGGGTGCACAGCGTGGTGTGGTCCGTCGGTCCGGATGTCCCCTGCGAAGGTGGAACACGTGAAGGCAATCCGTCGATTCACCGTGCGCCCCGTCCTGCCCGAACCTCTGCGACCACTCAGCGACCTCGCGCGCAATCTGCGCTGGTCCTGGCACCCCGAGACCCGTGAACTCTTCGAGGCCGTCGATCCCGACGGCTGGGCCGCCGCCGGGCGGGATCCGGTGCGGCTGCTCGGAGCCGTATCCGCCACGCGGCTGGCGGAGCTGGCCGGTGACCGGCCGTTTCTCGACCGGCTGGCCGCCGTCGCCTCCGGGCTCGACGAGTATCTGGGCGGCGACCGCTGGTACCAGCAACAGAGCGGCCAGGGCGCCGAGCTGCCCGCCGCCGTCGCGTACTTCTCGCCCGAATTCGGTGTCACCGCCGCCCTGCCCCAGTACTCCGGCGGC
Organism: Streptomyces sp. NPDC057307; assembly: GCF_042667665.1. Lineage (NCBI taxonomy): Bacteria > Bacillati > Actinomycetota > Actinomycetes > Kitasatosporales > Streptomycetaceae > Streptomyces > Streptomyces sp. NPDC057307. Next base: position 1,008 of record NZ_JBHUZM010000017.1, read on the forward strand.
CTCGGCATCCTCGCCGGTGACCATCTCAAGGCCGCCAGCGACCTCGGCGTACCGCTCATCGGCGTCGGGCTGCTCTACCGGCACGGCTATTTCCGCCAGTCCCTGTCCCGCGACGGCTGGCAGCAGGAGCACTATCCCGTCCTCGATCCGAACGAGCTGCCGCTCAGCCTCCTCCGGGAGGAGGACGGCACACCCAGCCGGGTCGCGCTCACGCTGCCCGGCGGCCGGTCGCTGCGCGCGTGCGTCTGGCAGGCGCGCGTCGGCCGGGTGCCGCTCCTGCTGCTCGACTCGGACATAGAGGACAACGGGCAGACCGAGCGCGAGGTGACCGACCGCCTCTACGGCGGCGGCAGCGAGCACCGGCTGCTCCAGGAGATGCTGCTCGGCATCGGCGGCGTCCGCGCCGTCCGTACGTACTGCCGGCTCTCCGGCCACCCCGAGCCCGAGGTCTTCCACACCAACGAGGGCCACGCCGGCTTCCAGGGCCTCGAACGCATCCGTGAACTCAGTGACACGGGGCTCGGGTTCGACACCGCGCTGGAGGCCGTCCGGGGCGGCACCGTGTTCACGACCCACACCCCCGTGCCCGCAGGCATCGACCGGTTCGACCGTGAACTCGTCGCCCGCCACTTCGGCGAGGACGGCGTCCTGCCCGGCGTCGCCACCGACCAGGTCCTGCGCCTGGGCCGGGAGACCTTCCCCGGCGGCGAGCCGAACCTCTTCAACATGGCCGCCATGGGCTTGCGCCTCGCCCAGCGCGCCAACGGGGTCTCCACCCTGCACGGCGCCGTCAGCCGGCAGATGTTCGCCGGGCTCTGGCCGGGCTTCGACCCGCAGGACGTACCGATCACCTCCGTGACCAACGGTGTGCACGCCCCGACCTGGGTCGCGCCCGAGATCGCGGCGCTGGGCGACGGCGGCGTGGGCGATGTTCCCGACACCGACCTCTGGGGCGTACGGCGCGCCCTGCGCGAGCAGTTGGTGTATGAGGTACGCGACCGGCTGCGCGCCTCCTGGCACCAGCGCGGCGCGGCCGACGCCGAACTGGGCTGGATCGACGGGGTCCTCGACCCCGACGTCCTGACCATCGGCTTCGCCCGGCGAGTCCCCTCGTACAAGCGCCTCACGCTGATGCTGCGCGACCGAGAGCGGCTGACGGAGCTGCTGCTCCACCCCGAGCGGCCGATCCAGATCGTCGTCGCGGGCAAGGCGCACCCGGCGGACGACGGCGGCAAGCGGCTCGTGCAGGAGCTGGTGAAGTTCGCCGACGACCCGCGCGTCCGCCACCGCATCGTCTTCCTGCCCGACTACGGGATGGCGATGGCGCAGAAGCTCTATCCGGGCTGCGACGTCTGGCTGAACAATCCGCTGCGCCCGCTGGAGGCGTGCGGCACGAGCGGGATGAAGGCCGCGCTCAACGGGTGTCTCAACCTGTCGGTGCTGGACGGCTGGTGGGACGAGTGGTTCGAGCCGGACTTCGGCTGGGCCATCCCGACGGCCGACGGTTCGGCGGCCGACGAGGACCGGCGCGACACGCTGGAGGCGAACGCCCTCTACGCGCTGATCGAGGACCGGGTCGCGCCCCGCTTCTACGACCGTACGGAGACGGTGGTGGGCGCCGCGTTGCCGGGGCGCTGGATCGAGATGGTCCGGCGCACCATGACCACCCTCGGCCCGAAGGTGCTCGCCGACCGTATGGTCCGCGAGTACGTGGAGCGGCTGTACACACCCGCCGCCCACGCCCACCGCGCGCTGGACACCGCGACGGCACGGGAGTTGGCCGACTGGAAGAACCAGGTCAGGGCCGCTTGGCCGGAGATCGCCGTCGACCATGTCGAGGCCGTGTCGGCGACCACGGCGGGCGGCAGCGCGGAGCTGGGCTCGACCCTCGCGCTGAAGGTGCGGGTCACCCTCGGCCGGCTCCGCCCCGACGACGTGGAGGTGCAGGCCGTCGCGGGCCGGGTGGGCGCCGACGACACGATCGCGGACGCGCAGATCTTCCCGCTGAAACCGGCGGGCGGGCCTGATCAGTCGGGCCGTTGGGTGTACGAGGGCCCGCTGGCCCTGGACCGTACGGGGCCGTTCGGCTACACCGTCCGGGTCCTGCCCACGCATCCGATGCTCGCCACGGCCGATCTCGGTCTGGTCGCGCTGCCGACCGAGGCGACGGGGGAGGGCGCGGGCGTACTGATGCGCTGAGGACGTCGGACAACGCCTCTTGGGGCCCGGTGGACATGGTCCGCCGGGCCCCTCGGGGTCTCCTCGAAGTCCTCGATGCCCGTTGATACATGTCCATTGGTACATACCTTGACGTGTCCATGGGATGGCCTTAAATTCCTCACTCAACCAGGGTTCACAACTCCGCTCATTGTTCATGTGAGTGAACGATGGGGTTGAGGAACACCCCCCAACCGGAAGGCACCCCATGCGCCCCGGAGTCATCCCCAAATTCCTCGGCCTGTCCGCCGCGCTCGCCGGTCTGATCGGGGCGGCCTTCATGGCCCCCGCCTCGGCCGGCGACCGGGCGGCGGATCCACCGGCCGCCGCGACGGTCCTCTCCGCCGACGCGGTCGCCGCCCCCGCGACGTTCACCCACCCCGGCGTCGGAGTCAGCCGTCCGCAACTCGACTTCGTGCGCGGCAAGGTGCAGGCCAACGCGGCGCCGTGGAAGGCCGCCTACGACCAGATGATGGGGAGCAAGTACGCCTCCCTGTCCCGGGTGCCCAAGCCCCGCGCGGTCGTGGAGTGCGGCTCGTACTCCAACCCCAACAACGGCTGCACGGACGAGCGTGAGGACGCGATAGCGGCGTACACCACCGCGCTGGCCTGGTACATCACCCGCGACGACCGCTACGCGAAGAAGTCCATCGAGCTGATGGACGCCTGGTCCAACACGATCCGCGACCACACCAACAGCAACGCGCCGCTCCAGACCGCGTGGGCCGGATCGTCGTGGCCCAAGGCCGCCGAGATCATCAAGTACACCTACAACAGCTGGCCCAACTCCGGCCGCTTCTCCACCATGCTGCGGAACGTGTACCTGCCGGAGATCATCAACGGCTCCAACTCCAACGGCAACTGGGAGTTGAGCATGAACGAGGCCGCGATCGGCATCGCGGTCCACCTGGAGGACAAGGCCGCCTACGACAAGACGGTGGGCCGCTTCCGCAACCGGGTCCCCGCCTTCATCTACCTGCCCTCCGACGGCGCGCTGCCCAAAACGGTGCCCGGCAGCGGTCTCGACACCCGTGACGAGATCGTCGGCTACTGGCACAACCAGTCCACCTTCATGCAGGGACTCGCGCAGGAGACCTGCCGCGACCTGACCCACACCGGCTACGGCCTCTCCGCCATCTCCCACGTCGCGGAGACCAGCCGCATCCAGGGCCAGGACCTCTATCCGGAGGTGGGTGAGCGGCTGCGGCACGCGATGGGGTTCCACACCAAGTACCAGAACGGCGATGCGGTCCCCGGCAATCTCTGCGGCGGCAGCCTGAAGGACAACCTCGGACCGATCACCGAGGTCGCCTTCAACGCGCTGGGCAACCGGCTGGGCAACGCCATGGCGAACACCCAGGCGTACACCGAGCGGATGCGCCCCCAGGGCACGAACAACCTGTTCGTCGCCTGGGAGACGCTGACGCACGCGAACAACCCCGCGTGAACTCGTAACTCCTGATCAGCACCCGCTCAGCACCCGCTCAGCACCCGATCAACACCCGATGGGACCTTGACGGAGCGTCACCGTCAGGGTCCCATCCATTTCCCGGACTCGTAGTTGTACCCGTGCACCGCGCCGGCCGCCGCGCTCGTACGGAACGGCCGGCCGCCGTCGTCGATGCGCGTGACGCCCGTACGGTCCCCGGCCGACCAGCGCACCTCCAGATACCAGTCGCAGTCGCAGCCGTTGGTGCTCGCCTGGACCTTGATGACGAGCGGTTCCTTCGCCGTGACCTGATACGGCAGCTTGGGCGCGGGCAGCGGCCCCACTTCGCTCCCCCCGTCGACCGGCCGCACGATCGGCCGCGACGCGTCGAGGTCGACGGCGAACACGGCGGGGGTGATCGAGCCGCCGCAGCCGTTGCTCATCTCGTACGCGTTCCAGTCGAGCGGTGTCCGCCGCCCCACCACCCGGGCGAACAACTCCTGGACGACGACGGGCCCCGCGCCCGCCGCCGCGCGCATCGTGGCCTGGGTGAGAGACGAGTCGCCGTGCACCGCGCCGAGCGACGTCGCCCACTGCCGCGCGTCCTGCGAGTTCGGCGGCGGCGGTACGGCGGCGGGGGCGCGGTCGATCAGATACGTATGGTCGCAGCCCGACTGCCACTTCTGGCTGTCCGCGCTCCACTCCAGCGGCTTCGCGCTGCCCGTCCCGGCCTCGGGGTCGCCGCCACCGCCGGCCCTGCCGCCACCGTCACCGCTGCCGCCTCCCGCGGCGCCGGAGCCGTCGGCGCCAGTGGAACCGGACGGTGAAGTCCTCGGACCACCGCCGGACTTCGAGGGGCTCGCCTTCGCGGACGGGGCGCTCGACCGGGCGGACGGTGCCAGCGGGTCCGCCGGTCCGTCGGGGCGGGGGTCGGAGGGGCGGGGACCGCTGTTGTCGGTCCGCGAGTCGGGCTTCCCGAGGTCGGCCGCGACGACGACGGTGCCGCCGAGCACCGTGACGACGGCGAGTGCGGCCCCGACGATCTGGCGGCGGCGCAGCCGTGACGCGCGGGGGCGGGACATGGGAGGGTCCGTGGCGGCGGCGGGCGGCGGATCGTCGGGGTCGTCGTCGGCGTCACCGTCGGGGTCGTCGGCCGGACGGGCGCCGTCCTGCTCCGGCTCCGCGTCACGTACGGGCTCCGTCTCACGTACGGGCTCCGGTTCGGCGGCCGCGACGGCGACGGCGACCGTGTCCCCGGCTTCGACTGCGGCTTCGACTCCTGCCTCGGCTACGGCCGTCTCCTCGCCGTCCTCCGTACGCGCCGAGTGCGCCCGCAGCCACAGCCGGTGCAGCTCCACCCGCTCGGCCGCCGTCGCGCCGACCACCCGGGCCAGCCGTTCCACGGGCGCGTACTCGACGGGCAGCGCGTGCCCGTGGCAGTAGCGGTGCAAGGTCGAGGCGCCGAGGTGGAGTTGGGTGGCGAGCGATCCGTAACTGCGGTCGGTTCTCTCCTTCAGCGCGCGCAGACGCCTCGCGAACTCCGCGGTCTCCGCCGGGATCTTCTCCGACCGGCCCATTCCTCGTCCCCCTACCGCCCGCCACGCTGTTCCGCGGTCATTCCAGGCGCTTGTCGTTTCCCCAGGCCAGCGTACGCGTACGCGTTCCAGGCGTTCCGCGATTCACGTGGGTTGTTGCCGTCGGATCGAGTCACCGCCCAGTCTGGGATCACCGGCCGATCAAGCCGGTGCGAACAGCACCACCAGGGGGGATCCACCTAATGACCACGGGTAGGAACATGAGAAACAGCACGACGCGACGCGCACTCGGCGCCGTGGCGAGCGCCGCACTCGCCGGCGCTCTCGCACTCACGGCGTCCGGCAGCGTCCAGGCCGCGCCGAAGGCGACCACGCCCGGCTTCCTCGTGGCGAAGGACATGCCGCAGGCCGCGGGGAACTTCTGGACCGCGGGCAGCGTGACCGCCGGCGCGCCGGAGTCCGACCCGTTCTGCCTGGAGAAGGTGCTGCCCGCCAAGGGCACGACCTGGCACCGCCAGTTCGGCACCGACCTCGACACGAGCGGCGTACAGGTGAGCGTCCAGGCGGCGAGCGACGCCGACGCCAAGAAGCTGGCCGCGTCCGCCGAGGCGTCCGTGGCGGCCTGCGCCGCGGACTGGCTGCGCGCCACTCCCGGCGGCACGGCCTCGTGGGACGACTACGGCAGGATCGCCGTCGAGGAGGGCGCGCGTGTCATCGGCGTCGCCACCTCGATCCCGGACTCCGGTCCCGGCGTGCATCTGCTGGGCATCGGCCGGGACGGCAACACCGTCACGATCGTCACGTGGGGCCAGTTGGGGAATCTGAGCCACGCGCCGGTCGCGGCGTTCAAGAAGACCACCACCACGGCCGTGAACAAGCTCCGTTAGGAGTTCACGCCGTTCGGTGGATGGCGCGGGCGACGGGGGATCGGCGCTCGGGTCGGGGAATTGGTGGCAGTGAAGGAGCGGGGGAAGCCGTCGCGGCGTGGTCGGCGACGGTCGGTCTCCTCACTGTCCACAGTGACCATGGTTCCCCGGCCCGCGAGCCGGTAGTCCGCGGCACACAGTCGGTGGACGGACAGAGTGGCGTACTTCTTGACCGGGAGTACGCGCGGGGGAGTCCCTGCCGACAGAGCCGCCCGGGTCCTCAGGACCCGGGCGGCTCGTGTCAGTTCTACGCGTCGGTCGAAGCGTCGGTTCTACGCGTCGGTTCAACGCGTCGGTTCGACTGGTCGGTCCGACGCGTCAGCGCTGCGCCGTGATGCTCAAGGGAACGTGAGCTTCACGCTGTTGATGCGCCCGGTGTCCTGCGCCGCGACGTCCTGCACCCGGACCTTCCAGGCGCCGTTGGCCGCCTCGGACGAGGCGTTCACGTTGTACGTCTCCGTGATGTTGTCCGCCGAGTCGCCGCTGCTCGCGCTCTTCAGCGGGTAGACCGTCCCGTCCGGGGCGATCAGGTCGACGACCAGGTCACCGCGCCAGGTGTGCGTGATGTCCACGCCGACCGGGAGGGCGGCGGGCGCGTTGCCCGTACGGCCGGTGACGGTGATGGTCGAGGTGACCGCGGCGCCGTTGTCCGGGATGGCGACGGTTCCGGTGTTCTCGAAGACCGTGCCGCCGCTGCCGCCGGGGCGGGTGCCGACGGCGATGCCGGCCCACGCGTCGGCGACCGACTTGTACTCGGCGCTCGTCGTGCCGTACAGCTCACCGGCGACCGCGAGCGTGCCGGTACGGGCCGCCGCGTAGTTCGTCGTGGAGGTGAACTTCGTGGCGAGGGCCTTGAACCAGATCTGCTCGGCCTTGGCCCGGCCGATGCCGGTCACCGGCAGTCCGTCGGACGTCGCCGAGTCGTAGTTGACACCGTTGATGGTCTTGGTGCCGCTGCCCTCGGAGAGCAGGTAGAAGAAGTGGTTCGCCGGGCCCGAGGAGTAGTGGACGTCGACGTTGCCTATGCCCGAGTACCAGTAGTCCTTGGACGCGCCGTCCTTGCTCGGCTTGTCCATGTACCGCAGCGGCGTCCCGTTGCCGTTGATGTCGATCTTCTCGCCGACCATGTAGTCGCCCACGTCCTGGGCGTTGTTGGCGCTGAACTCGACGGCCGCGGCGAAGATGTCGGAGGTCGCCTCGTTGAGGCCACCGGACTCACCGCTGTAGACGAGACCCGCCGTGTTGGCGGTCACGCCGTGCGACATCTCGTGCGCGGCCACGTCGATGGAGGTCAGCGGCTTGGCGTTGCCCGAGCCGTCGCCGTACGTCATGCAGAAGCAGCTGTCCTGCCAGAAGGCGTTGACGTAGTTGTTGCCGTAGTGCACGCGCGAGTACGCGCCGACTCCGTCGCCCCGGATGCCGGTGCGGCCGTGCACGTTCTTGAAGTAGTCCCAGGTGAGCGCGGCACCGAAGTGCGCGTCGGCGCCGGCGGTCTCCGCGTTGGACGCGGCGCCGTTGCCCCAGATGTCGTCCGGGCCCGAGAAGAGGGTGCCGGTGCCCGAGGAACCGCGGTTCAGGTTGTACGTCTTGTGGTTGCCCCGCGTGGTGTCGGTCAGCGTGAACGACGGGGCGGTGCCCAGGGTGACCTGGCCGCTGTACTGCGTGTTGCCCGTGCCCTCGTGAACGGCCTGCCACTCGTAGAGCTTCTCGCCGGTGGCGGCGTCGGTGACGACGTGCAGCTCGTTCGGGGTGCCGCCCTTCTGGAAGCCGCCGACGACCGTCTCGTACGCGAGGGTCGGCTTGTCGTTCGCCAGCCAGACGACCTTGCGCGGCGCGCGCTCGGTGGCGGCCTTCGTCGACCCCTCGGCCTTCGCCGCGGTCAGCGCCTGCTTCGTGGCGGCGGAGGCCGGCACGTCGGCGTTGGTCTCGACGGACTTGAGGGCCGCCTTGGAAGCCTTGCTGACCCCTTCGGTGGCGCCCGCCTTCGTGGTGGCGACGACGAGGTCACCGCCGAGGACGGGGAGGCCGGCGTAGGTGCGCTCGTAGCGGGTGTGCGTGGTGCCGTCCCGGTCCTGGACGACGTCGCGTACGACGAGCTTCTCCTCGGCGCCGAGGCCGAGTTCGTCGGCCGTCGCCGCCTTGGTGGCGTTGGCCTCGGCCATCAGCTCGGCGCGCTGGGCGGGCGAGAGGGCCTTGGGGAGCGCGCCGGGGTCGGCCTTGCCGGCTACCGGTGCCGCGGGTGCCGAGTCGGGGGCGGCGGCGGCGCTGCCGGCCTGGACTCCGACGGCGAGAAGAGCGGTGACAGCGATCAGAGCGCCGGTCGCGGTGATGCGGCGGCTGGGCGTGGGTCTCACGCGAACTCCTTCTGCGAGGGGGGTACCGGACCGCGCTCGGGTGGGCGGCCCGGACAGTGCAGGTGCGATGCAGGAGCAAGGTGGAGCACGAGCTGCGGTGCTGGGCTGTGCACGAGATTCGGAGCACGAGATGCGGAGCTGCGGTGCACGAGATACGGAGCGGTGGTGCACGAGATGCGGAGCCGTGGTGCTCAGAACGGAGGAAGAGTCCCAGGAATCCGGCTTGTCTGTCAGGACCGCGTCAACAAGTTGGCCGGAAATCGTCCGCTGCGCGAAGTGCCGTGTTCGTTAAGCGAAATCTGCGCCGCTGTTGCGGTGGTGTTACGCGGGCGTACGCCGGGCGATCGTAATGATCTCCGGACTCGCGTCGGTCACCGGCCCGCGGTCCCAGTCGCCGTACCGCTCCTCGACGACCAGCCCCGCTTCGATGAGGAACGCGTCGAGCCGGTCGCTGCCGAGGAACCGCAGGGTGCTGTCGCTGTGCCGTGGGGCAGGCTCGCCGGGGAGGGTGAGACCGGTCCTGAAGGAGACGATCTCCCCATCCACAGAACGGACTTGACGAGTCATCCGCATCGCGGCGGCGGCGCCGGGCGCGACGTCGGAGCCCGCCGCCGGCACGTCGACGGGCGTGACCGTCGTCCACGACTCCCACTCACGGGCGAGCGGATTGCGCGTCTCGAAGCCGAACCGGCCACCGTCGCGCAGAGCCGCGCGTACGGCGGCGAGCGCGGCGCGCAACTCGTCGTCCCCGAGGAGAACCTGGAACGCGTGTCCGGTCATCACCACGAAGTCGAACTCGCGCTCCCAGGACGTGGATTCGAGGTCACCGAGAATCCACTCGATGTCCAATTCCGGTCGCCGACGGGCCTGTTCCAGCATCCCGGCGCCGGGGTCGAGCCCACAGAGCCGACCCCGATGCCCGGCCTCGCGCGCGAGACGCAGCAGACTCCCCGTACCGCAGCCGACGTCGAGCACGGACCGCGCGGACCTGATGCGGGGCAGATAGAAGCCGAAGTCGGCCCGCTCGTCCGTGGGGCAGAGGGCGTCGTACCAGGAGGCGAGCGCCGGATCGGCGAAGAGTCGGTCGACCATCGGCCGACTGTAGGGCGGGCGCTCGCGCGGGCGCATCCCGATATCCGGGGCCGCCCCCGGCAGCGCGAATGTTCCCATCAAGGGGTGCGGGAGGGACGCCGCGTTTGCGTCCGGCGGCTCCGCCCGCTCCCGTAGAGTCCTTGGCGCCGCCGTTCTGCCAGGCCGAGCACGGCGGTTGACCAGGAGAGGAACCAGGAGAGCAACCATGGAGACCGAAGCCACTCCCACTCCCGATCCCCTCGCGTCCGTCCCCGGCACGGGACGGCCCGTCCCCGAAGCCGGGCCCGAACTCGTGCGGCGGTGGCAGGCGGAGGGCGGTGAGCTGGTCGACCTGCTGTCCCAGGTGCGTGAGCGGCTCGGTGGCGTCGCCGCGTTCCGCCTCGGGCCGGCCCCCACCGTTCTCGTCACCGACCCGGTGGCCGTCCAACAGGTACTCGCCCGGCACCCGGACCGGTACGTCAAGCGCTCCCACCGGGCCCGGCTGCTGATCGGCGACGGCGTACTCTCCGCCACCGGTGCGGCGTGGAAGTCCCAACGCCGCCTGTTGCAGTCCCAGTTCACCGGCACCGGCATGCGCCGCTACGAGCAGCGGATCACCGACGCCGCCCGGACCACCGCCGGGCGCTGGGACGAGTACGCCCGTACCGGACAGAGCTTCGACGTCGGGCGGGAGATGCGCCGCTTCGCGCTGGACGCCATCTGGCGGGCCCTCACCGGGTACCCCCTCGACGACGGGACCGAGCACGCACTGGACTCCGTGGCCGCCGTGGCGACCGCCCTGCCCACGCTGCCCGCCGATGTCACCGAGTCCCATGACGCCGTCGCCGCCGATCTCGCCCGGATCGACGCGGTCGCCCGCCGCGCCGTCGAAGCCGCCCGCGACGGGGTGACCGGCCCCGACGGCCCCGGCCTGCTGCAGGTGCTGATCGACGCCGCCGCCGAGCGCCCCGAGTACACCGACCGGCTGATCCGCGACGAGATGGTCACGCTGATGGTGGCCGGACACGAGACCACCGCCACCACCCTGACCTGGCTGTATCTGCTCCTCGACCAGCACCCCGCCGCCCGCGAACAGGCCCTCGCCGCCGGCGGCGAAGGCTCGGAGCAGCGCCGTCAGGCCGTCCAGGCGCTGGTCCACGAGGCGCTCCGGCTCTACCCGTCCGCCTGGATCCTGCCCCGTCACGCCACCGAGGACGGCACCCTCGCCGGGTACACCGTCGAGGCGGGCAGCGACATCCTGGTCTGCCCCTACCTCACGCACCGCGACCCCGAACTGTGGCCGGACCCGGAGCACTTCGACCCCCGGCGCTTCACCGCCCCGGACGGCCGGCCCGCCCACCCGGGCGCCTACTTCCCCTTCGGTATGGGCCCCCGCGCCTGCCTCGGTCTGCAGTTCGCGCTCCGCGAATCGACCGTCCTCCTCGAACACCTGCTGCCGGCCCACACCGTGAACTTCTCCGCCACCCCGACGAAGGCGGTGTACGGCATCACGGTCCGCCCCGACGGCCCCACTCCGGCCACCTTGGTAGGTACCCGCACCTGAAGCGGGCGGCAGGGCGTCCCCGTGCTGTCCCCGCGACGCCCCCGTGGCCGTCAGGCCAGGCTGTCGCGCCACGCGCGGTGCAGGCCCGCGAACCGGCCCACGCCGCCGATCAGTTCGGCCGGGGAGCCGTCCTCCACGACGCGGCCGTGCTCCATCACCAGCACCCGGTCCGCGATCTCGACGGTCGACAGACGGTGCGCGATCACCACCGCCGTACGGCCGTTGAGCACCGTGTCCATCGCCCGCTGCACCGCACGCTCGCCGGGGATGTCGAGGGAACTGGTCGCCTCGTCCAGGATCAGTACGGAGGGGTCGGCGAGCAGCGCACGGGCGAAGGCCACCAACTGGCGCTGGCCCGCAGAGATCCGGCCACCCCGCTTCCGTACGTCCGTGTCGTACCCCTCGGGCAGCAGGCTGATGAAATCGTGCGCGCCGATGGCCTTCGCCGCACGCTCGATGTCGTCGCGCGACGCGTCGGGACGGCCGATCGCGATGTTCTCGGCGACCGTGCCGGAGAAGAGGAACGCCTCCTGGGTCACCATCACGACGCCGCGCCGCAGCTCGGGGGTGTCCAGATCCCGCAGGTCGGTGCCGTCGAGCAGGACACGGCCCTCGCTGGGGTCGTAGAACCGGGCCAGCAGTTTGGCCAGCGTCGACTTGCCCGCGCCGGTCGATCCGACCACGGCGACCGTCTGGCCGGCCGGGATCGTCAGATCGAAGCGGGGCAGGACCTCACCGCCCGTACGGTACGAGAAGCTCACCGACTCGAAGACGACCTCCCGGCCCGGCTGCCCGCCCGTCAGCTCCGGCAGCGGGCGGGGGTCCGCCGCCTCCGGTACGGACGGGGTCTGCGCCAGCAGGCCCGCGATCTTCTCCAGCGAGGCGGCCGCCGACTGGTACGAGTTGAGGAACATCCCGAGCCGGTCGATCGGGTCGTACAGCCTCCGCAGGAACAGCACCGACGCGGCGAGCACCCCGAGGGCGAGCGTGCCGTCGGCCACCCGGTAGGCGCCCCACAGCACGATCCCGGCGACGGCGATGTTCGCGACGCCCCGTGAACCGACCACGTAGCGCGCCATCTCAAGGATCGCGTCGCCGTTGGTGCGCTCGTGGTGGTGGTTGAGCGCGTGGAAGTCGGCGTCGTTGGCGCCCTCGCGGCGGAACGCCTGGACGGGCCTGATGCCGTTCATCGTCTCCGCGAACTTCACGATCACCGCGGCGATGGCGGTGGAGCGCTTGCCGAAGATGGCGCCGGCCCGGTGCTGGTACAGCCGCACCAGCCCGTACAGCGGTACGAAGGAGGCGACCGCGAGTCCGCCGATGCCGAGGTCCAGATAGAGCAGCATCGCCGAGATGTAGACGAAGGCGAGCACGACCGCGATCAGTTCCTGGAGCCCTTCGGCGAGCAGCTCGCGCAGCGACTCGACGTCCGTGGTGGAGCGGGAGATCAGCCGGCCCGAGGTGTAGCGCTCGTGGAAGTCCACACTCAGCGCCTGGGCATGGCGGAAGATCCGGCCGCGCAGATCGAGGAGCACGTCCTGGTTGACGCGGGCCGACGCGCGGATGAAGGCGTACTGGAAGATCCCGGCTCCGGCGGCGCAGAGCAGATAGCCGACGCCGACCGCGATCAGCGGGCCGTTGTCGTCGGCACGGAAGGCGGGCACGCCGCGGTCGATGGCGTACGCGACGAGCAACGGGCCCGCCTGCACGGCGGCTTGCTGGAGCAGCAGGAACAGCGCGGCGACGACGACCCGGCCGCGCCGGGCGCTCAGCAGCGACCGGAGCAGCGCCCCGGTGGCACCGGGCGGCGCGGGCAGCGCGTCCTGGGCGAAGGGGTCGCCGTCCAAGGAGGCGGGCCGGTGCTCGACGGGCGAGTCGGCGGCGGGGCCGCTCGCGGTGCCGCCGCGCGGGCCCTGTTCGCCGCCGGTGGTCGTGAGCGCGGCGACGCCGGTGCCGCTGTCCGCCCGGCCGTCGCCGACGCCCTTCGCGATGCGGGCGCCCTTCCCGATGCGGGCGCCCGACGGCTTCGTACCGGCGGTGTGTTCCGCGCCGTGGGCGCCTGAACCGGCCCGGGGGGTGTCGTGCGGTCCCGACCCGGTCGGGCCGACGCCCGTGAGCGTGTCCGCTCCGGTGCCCGCCCCCTCGGCCCCCTCGTCGTCCGGTCCCGGTGGGCCGTCGGTCGTGGTCGTCGGCGACGACGTCATCGCATGCTCCCCTCGACGGCTTCCGCCCCCATGTCGCTTCCCGCGTCCGGCGCGGCCTTCCCGGCCGAAACCGGCTTCACGTCCGCCCCCGTCCCCTCGTCCGTCCGCGCGTCCGCCCCCGACATCAGCCACGCGTACTCCGCGTTGCTCCGCAGGAGTTCGTGGTGCGTCCCCACCGCCGTGATCCGGCCGTCCGAGATCAGCGCCACCCGGTCCGCCAGCATCACCGTCGACGGCCGGTGCGCCACGACCAGTGCCGTCGTCTCCTCCAGCACCCGGCGCAGGGCCGCCTCCACCAGCGCCTCCGTATGGACGTCGAGCGCGGACAGCGGATCGTCGAGCACCAGGAAGCGCGGTCTGCCCACCACCGCCCGCGCCAGCGCCAGCCGTTGCCGCTGGCCGCCGGAGAGGCTGAGCCCCTGCTCGCCGACCTCCGTGTGCACGCCCTGCGGCAGCTCCTGGACGAAGTCCGCCTGCGCCACGTCCAGCGCCCGCAGCAGCGCCGTGTCGTCGGCGCTCTCCGCGCCCATCCGGACGTTCTCCCCGACCGTCGCCGAGAAGAGGGTCGGCTCCTCGAAGGCCACCGAGACCAGCTCACGCAGCCGCTGCCGGGGCATCAGCGTGATGTCCTCCCCGTCGAGCGTGATCCGCCCGCCCGTCGCCTCGTGCAGCCGGGGCACCAGCGCGGTGAGTGTCGTCTTGCCGGAGCCCGTCGCGCCGACGAGCGCCATGGTCTCGCCGGACCTGATGTGCAGGTCCACCTCGGCCAGTACGGGCACGGACCCGGCCTCCGCGTCGGGATACCGGAACGACACGCCCTCGAAGCGCAGCCCGTCCGGCCCACCGCCCACGGCCGCCACCGACCCGGCCGTGTCCGCCGTCTCCTCCTTGGCGTCCATCACCTCGAAGTACCGCTCCGTCGCGGTCGCCGACTCCTGGCTCATCGCCAGCAGGAAGCCGATCGACTCCACCGGCCAGCGCAGCGCCAGCGCCGTCGACAGGAAGGCGACCAGCGTGCCCGTCGAGAGATGCCCGTCGGCGACCTGGACCGTGCCCAGCACCAGCGCCGCGCCGATCGCCACCTCCGGGATGACCATGATCAGCGCCCAGATGCCCGCCAGCAGCCGGGCCTTGCCCAGCTCCGTACCGCGCAGCCGCTCCGCGAGCGCCCGGAACGCGACGGCCTGGCTGCGGTGCCGGCCGAAGCCCTTCACGATCCGTACGCCGAGAACGCTCTCCTCGACCACCGTCGTCAGATCGCCCACCTGGTCCTGCGCCTTGCGCGCCACCAGTGAGTACTTCGCCTCGAAGACCGAACAGAGAACGACCAGCGGCACCACCGGCGCCAGCAGCACCAGCCCCAGCGTCCACTCCTGCATCAGCAGAATCAGGAACCCGACCAGGATCGTCGTCCCGTTCACCAGCAGGAAGGTCAGCGGAAAGGCCAGAAACATCCGCAGCAGCATCAGGTCCGTCGTACCGCGCGACAGCAACTGCCCCGAGGGCCACCGGTCGTGGAAGGCGATCGGCAGCCGCTGGAGATGCCGGTAGAGATCCGCCCGCATCGCCGCCTCGACCCCCGCCAGGGGCCTCGCCACCAGCCACCGCCGCAAGCCGAACAGCAGCGCCTCCAGAATCCCGAGCACCAGCAGATACAGCGCGCCGAGCCAGATGCCGCCCTTGTCACCGTCCGCGATCGGGCCGTCGACCATCCACTTCAGTACGAGGGGGATGACCAGGCCCAGACACGAGGCCAGCACCGCGACGAACGCCGCGCCGAACAGGCGCACACGCACCGGCCGTACATACGGCCAGAGCCTGAGCAGCGAACGCACGGCGGAGCGTTTCCGGACGGCTGAGCTGTCCTTGGCGGATACATCTTCGGAGGGGGGCATCAGGGGCGAGCCTACGTATCACCACTGACACTGCCCACCGATTTCCGGCTGTCCTGGGCATCAACCGATCGGTTGATACGAGGTCGAGCGCGATGGCCGATGCCGCTCCCGGCCGTTCGAGGAGATGCTGCTGCCATGGCGATTATCGAAGTCAACGGCCTGCGCAAGGCCTACGGGGGAAAGCCCGCCGTCGACGGTGTCGGATTCACCGTCGAGGAGGGCGAGATCTTCGGGATCCTCGGTCCCAACGGTGCGGGCAAGACGACGACCGTCGAATGCGTCGAGGGGCTCCGGGTCCCCGACGCCGGTACGGTCCGGGTCGCCGGACTCGATCCGGTCCGCGACCACCGGCGAGTCACCCAGCTCCTCGGCGCCCAGCTCCAGGAGAGCGAACTCCAGGCGAAGCTCACGGTGCGCGAGGCGCTGGAGCTGTACTCCGCGTTCTACCCCAAGCCCGTCGACTGGCGTCCGCTCGCCGCCCGCCTCGGTCTTGAGGCCAAACTCACGACACGCTTCGCCAAGCTCTCCGGCGGCCAGAAGCAGCGCCTGTTCATCGCGCTGGCCCTGATCGGCGGCCCACGCGTGGTGGTGCTCGACGAACTGACCACCGGCCTCGACCCGCGCGCCCGCCGCGACACCTGGAGCCTGATCGAGGAGATACGGGACTCCGGGGTGACGGTGCTGCTGGTCACGCACTTCATGGAAGAGGCGCAGCGGCTCTGCGACCGGATCGCCGTGATCGACCGGGGGAAGGTCGCCGCGCTCGACACCCCGTCCGGGCTGATCGCGCGCTCGACCGCGTCCACCGTCATCTCCTTCACGCCGTCGGAGCCCCTGCGCGACGAGGACCTGGCCGCGCTGCCGAAGGCGGCGTCCGTGGAGACGCAGGGCGACCGGATCGTCATCAACGGCACCGACGACACCGTCAACGCGGTCATCACCCTGCTCGCCCGGCACCGCATCACGGCGCACCAGCTCCGGGTCAGCGAGGCGACGCTGGACGACGCGTTCCTCGACCTGACCGAGAACGGCACCGGCACGGACGCCGGCACGGACACCCGTAGCGACACCGCCGCCGCCGGCACTGGCACCGGCACCGGCACGAGCGCACCCGCCGTCGCCCCCTCCGCACCGCAGCCCGAAGAGAGGGTCTGACATGGCCTCCGCCTCCACCGCCGTCCTCAAGACCGAGGCGCGCCTGCTGACCCGCGAGCCCGGCGTGCTCTTCTGGCTCGTCGCCTTCCCGACCCTCCTGATGGTGATCCTCGGGCTGATCCCGGGCTTCGACGAGCCCGACTCCGACCTGGGCGGCCGGCGGGCCATCGACCTGTACGTCCCCGTCGCCGCCCTGCTCGCCGTGATCGTGGCCGGACTCCAGGCCGTGCCGCCGATCCTGATCGGCTACCGCGAGCGCGGCATCCTGCGCCGTATGTCCACGACGCCCGTGCGGCCCGGCACGCTGCTCACCTCGCAGATCGTCCTGCTGGGCGGCGGTGCGCTCGCCTCCGCCGCGCTGGTGATCGCCGTCGGCAGGATCGCCTTCGGGGTGGCGCTGCCGGGGCAGCTCGTCGGCTATCTGCTGGCGCTGTTCCTCGCGACCGTCGCCGCCCTGGCGATGGGTGGTCTGGTCTGCGCGATCGCCCCCACGCAGCGGGCGGGCCAGGCCATCGGCTCGGCCCTGTTCTTCCCCTCGATGTTCACCGCGGGTGTGTGGCTGCCGGTCCAGCAGATGCCCGACCTGCTGCGGGACATCGTCAGCTACTCACCCATGGGCGCCGCGTCCGAGGCCCTCGACGCCGCCATGCGCGGCGGCTGGCCGCACTGGGCGGACCTGGGCGTGCTGGCCCTGTGGGCGGTCGTACTGACCGCGGGCGCCGCCCGCTGGTTCCGCTGGGAATGACGGTCCGCCGCCGCCACCGCCACCGCCACCGGGAGCAGGGGCACACTGTGGGGATGACGACAGCCGGGGCGGCACGCCCGCCGGTCTCCGTGGAGGAGCGGTGGGAGCAGTTCTACCGGTGGGGTCCGTACGCCCTGCTGACGCTCTCCACCGTGATCTCGACCCTCGGCGCGAACGCCGTCGGAATGACCCGGGCCCAGCGGTACACGGCCGTGGCGCTGGTCGTCCTCGCCGTCGCCCTGCACCTGTGGTGGGGCCGGATCGAGCACGATCAGCCGATGCGCGGCCGCGAGCCGACGACCGCCGGCGGGCTCTACTACGCGATACGCACCGTGGTCGCCTTCGTCCTCACCTGGCTCAACCCGTTCTTCGCGATCTACGCCGTTCTCGGCTACTTCGACAGCGGCCACCTGCTGCCGAAACGCGCCGTCCGCGCCGGACTCCTCGTCTACGCCGTGATCATGTCGGGCTCGCAGTCCGGGGGCCTGCCGCCCGCCAACACTCTCCAGTGGGTCCTCTTCGGCGGGCTGCTCCTCCTCAACGGCTCCCTCACCTCCGTGTTCGCCCATCTCGCCCGCGGGGAGGCCGAGATCGCCGCCGAGCGGGCCACCACCATCACCGAGCTGGAACAGGCCAACGCCCGCCTGGAACAGGCCCTGGAGGAGAACGCCGGTCTGCACGCCCAGCTCCTCGTCCAGGCCCGGGAGGCGGGCGTCGCCGACGAGCGCCGCAGGCTCGCCGCCGAGATCCACGACACCATCGCCCAGGGGCTGACCGGCATCATCGCCCAGCTCCAGGTGGTGACCGCCACCGCCGACCCCGAGCTGGCCCGCGAGCATCTGACACGCGCCGCCGCCCTCGCCCGCCACAGCCTCGGCGAGGCGCGCCGCTCGGTACGGAACCTCGGCCCGGCCGCCCTGGACCACGACACCCTCGCCGAGGCCCTCAGGAAGGCCGTCGCCGACTGGGGCGAGCGGACCGGGGTGGCCGCCCGGTTCACCGTCACCGGCACCGAGGAACCCCTCCACGACGAGGTCGCCGCCACCCTGCTGCGCATCGCCCAGGAAGCCCTCGCCAACACCGCCAAGCACGCCGCGGCCGGCCGGGCCGGCGTCACCCTCTCGTACATGGGCGACGAGATCACCCTCGACGTACGGGACGACGGCCGCGGCTTCGACCCGCTGGTGCTGCGCCCGCGCTCCGGCTCGAACGGGTTCGGGCTCGACGGCATGCGGGCCCGCGCGGAGCGCATCGCGGGCACCGTCACCGTCGAGTCGGAGGAGGGCGGCGGCGGTACGGCGGTCTCGGCCCGCGTACCTTTGGTACGCCATGGCTGAGCGGACCATCACCCTGATCGTCGTCGACGACCATCCCGTCGTACGGGACGGTCTGCGCGGCATGTTCGAATCGGCCGCCGGCTTCGAGGTGCTGGGCGAGGCGTCCGGCGGTGTCGAGGGCGTCGAGCTGGCCCTCCGGCTGGACCCGGACGTCGTCCTGATGGACCTGCGGATGCCGCAGGGCGGCGGCGTCGCCGCCATCGCGGCGCTGACCGGGCAGCGGGCCCGCTCCAAGGTCCTCGTCCTCACCACCTACGACACGGACTCCGACACCATCCCCGCGATCGAGGCGGGCGCCACCGGCTACCTCCTCAAAGACGCGCCGCGCGAGGAGCTGTTCACGGCGGTGCGGGCGGCGGCCGAGGGACGTACGGTCCTTTCGCCCGCCGTCGCGTCCCGGCTCGTCTCCCGCGTCCGTACGCCCCTCGCCGGCAACGAAGCCCTCTCGGCGCGTGAGCGCGAGGTCCTCGAACTCGTCGCGCGGGGCACGTCGAACCGGGAGATCGCCGCCGAGCTGTTCATCAGCGAGGCGACGGTGAAGACCCATCTCACCCATATCTACGGCAAGTTGGGCGTCAAGGACCGGGCGGCGGCGGTCGCCGTCGGATACGACCGCAAGATCCTCGGCTGAGCCGCCTTCTTCTTGAAGAAGGCGGCCTCACCCCCGTACCCGCAGCAGGAGGACCGCCCGCGCGGGCACCGTCGTGACCGTCCCCCCTTCGAGCACCGTGCCCGGCTCCTCCTCCTGGTCCTCCGACGAGGTGTCGACCACCAGCTCGTACGACCGCGCCCACGGCGGCCCGGGCAGCGCGAAGTCCACCGGCTCCGCGCCCGAGTGCAGCACCGCCAGGAAGCTGTCGTCGGTGATCTTCCGGCCGCGCGCGTCGCGCCCCGGGATGTCCCGCCCCGACAGGAACAGCCCGAGCGTCGACGCGGGCGCGTACCAGTCGTGCTCCGTCATCTCCTTGCCGTCCGGCCGGAACCACGCCAGGTCGCGCAGCCCGTCGGGCGCCTGCGCGCGGCCGGAGAAGAACGCGCGGCGGCGCAGCACCGGATGGGCCTGCCGCAGCGCCAGCAGCCGCCTGGTGAGCCGGTAGAGGCCGTACGAGCCCGGCTGGTCGAGCAGTGACCAGTCGAGCCAGCTGGTCTCGTTGTCCTGGCAGTACGCGTTGTTGCTGCCGCCCTGCGTACGGCCCAGCTCGTCGCCCGCCACGAGCATCGGCACACCGGTCGACAGCAGCAGGGTCGTGAGCAGATTGCGCAGCTGGCGCCGGCGCAGCGCGTTGATCCCGGGGTCGTCGGTCTCGCCCTCCACGCCGCAGTTCCACGCGCGGTTGTCGTCCGTGCCGTCCCTGTTGCCCTCGCCGTTGGCCTCGTTGTGCTTGTGCTCGTAACTGACGAGGTCGCGCAGCGTGAAACCGTCGTGCGCGGTGACGAAGTTGACGGAGGCGTACGGCCGCCGGCCGCCCCACGCGTACAGGTCGCTCGACCCGGACAGCCGGTAACCCAGATCCCGTACGTCGGGTGTGGCACCGCGCCAGAAGTCGCGCACGGCGTCCCGGTAGCGGTCGTTCCACTCCGTCCACAGCGGCGGGAACGCCCCGACCTGGTAGCCGCCGTCCCCGACGTCCCACGGCTCGGCGATGAGCTTCACCCGCCGCAGCACCGGATCCTGCGCGATGACCGCCAGGAAGGGCGACAGCATGTCGACGTCGTGCATGGAGCGGGCCAGCGCCGCCGCCAGGTCGAAGCGGAAACCGTCCACGCCCATCTCGGTGACCCAGTACCGCAGCGAGTCCGTGATCAGCCGCAGGACCTGCGGCTGGACGACGTCGAGGGTGTTGCCGCAGCCCGTGTAGTCGGCGTATCGGCGGGCGTCGGGCTGGAGGCGGTAGTAGCCGCGGTTGTCTATGCCGCGCAGCGACAGCGTCGGGCCGAGTTCGCCGGCCTCCGCCGTGTGGTTGTAGACGACGTCGAGGATGACCTCGATCCCGGCGTCGTGCAGGGCGCGCACCATCTGTTTGAACTCGTCGACCTGCTGGCCGCGCGTGCCGCCCGCGGCGTAGTCGGCGTGCGGGGCGAAGTAGCCGATGGAGTTGTAGCCCCAGTAGTTGCGCAGCCCGCGCCGCAGCAGATGGTCCTCGTGCGCGAACTGGTGCACCGGCAGCAGCTCGACCGCGGTCACCCCGAGCCGTACGAGATGGTCGATCGCCGCCGGGTGGGCGAGCCCCGCGTACGTGCCGCGCAGCTCGTCGGGGATGCCCGGATGGCGCATGGTGAAGCCGCGGACGTGCAGCTCGTAGATGACCGTGTCCGCCCAGGGCGTCTTGGGGCGCCGGTCGTCGGCCCACTCGTCGTCGGGAGAGTCGTCGTGGACGACGACGCCCTTGGGGACGTACGGCGCCGAGTCGTGCTCGTCGCGCACCGTGTCGGCGACGTGCTGCTGCGGCCAGTCGCGCACATGGCCGTACACCTCGGGCGGCAGCCCGAAGTCGCCGTCGACGGCGCGGGCGTACGGGTCGAGCAGCAGCTTCGCCGGATTCCACCGGGCGCCCGTCCAGGGGTCCCAGCGGCCGTGCACACGGAAGCCGTACCGCTGCCCGGGGCGCACGTCGGGCACGAAGCCGTGCCAGATCTCGTGCGTCAGCTCCGTCAGTGGAAGGCGGGTCTCGACGACACCGCCTCCTACGGAGGCCGCGTCGCCGTCGCTTCCTCCTACTACAGAGGGCGCGTCGTCGAAGAGGCACAGTTCCACGGCCTCGGCGCCGCCCGCCCAGAGGGCGAAGTTCGTCCCCGCGACCCCGTCGGGGCCGACCCGGAAGCGCGCCCCCAGCGGTGTCGGCGCCCCGGGCCACACCTCGGGCGGGGGAGCGGCGGAGGCCGCCTCCCCGACGGCCTCCGGCGCACTCCCGCTCTTCCTCTCGCCCTCTTCGACCGGATCTCTCACGTGATCCATCATCGGATCCGGGACCGGTTCCCGCACTGTCTCCTGCTCGGCTGCGCTCGCCACCTGTCAGGCCTCCCGGCTCGTCGGCCCCGCGCATCCGGCAGCCACGGCGTCCCGGCCGTGGCTGCTCCTCGCGTGGTCCTCCCACCTGTTCTGCCCGCCGGAAGGCCCGCACTCACGTTTCCCTCCGAGGGGGGTAGTCGTTGGGCGGGTCGTGACACACGTACTGAAGCGGGCAGGGACCGGCGTGGCCGCCGTCCTGACATGGGCAGGACTGATGGCGGGGCTGGCCGGACTGACGGGATGCACCGTCGGCGAGACCTTCACCGAAAGCAAGTCCCCGGCGCCCGGGGACACGATCCGGATCAGCCCCGAGGACGGGGCCAAGAACATCAAGCGCGGCGACCGGATCGAGGTGAGGATCCCGGACGGCCGGCTGGAGCGGGTCGAGGTCGCACGGGTCGACGGCGCGCAGCGTACGGAGCTGCCGGGCCGGACCTCCGACGACGGGCTCGTGTGGTCGCCGGAGGCGGACGCGCGCGTCGTGCTCGCCGCCCGGTACAGCGTCGACGTGGTCGCCGTGGACGGCGAGGGCCGCCGCTCGGCCCGGCACTCGACCTTCACCACCGCCGTGCCGAAGCATCGTTTCATCGGCTACTTCAAGCCCGAGAACCGCTCGACCGTCGGCACCGGCATGATCGTCTCCTTCGACTTCAACCGGAAGATCGAGAACCGGGCCGCCGTCCAGCGCGCCATCCACATCACGTCGGACCCGCCGGTCGAGGTCGTCGGTCACTGGTTCGGCAGCCAGCGCCTGGACTTCCGGCCCCGCGAGTACTGGAAGCCGGGCACCGAGGTCACGGTCGACCTGCGGCTGCGGGACGTGCAGGCGGCGCCGGGAGTCTTCGGCATCCAGGAGAAGAAGGTCGGCTTCACGGTCGGCCGCTCCCAGGTGTCCCTCGTCGACGCGGAGAGACACACCATGGAGGTACGGCGGAACGGCGCGCTGGTCTCGACGGTGCCGATCACGGCGGGGGCGCCCAAGACCACGACGTACAACGGGAAGATGGTCGTCACCGAGCTGTACGACGTGACGCGGATGAACGGCGCGACGGTGGGCTTCGGCGGTGAGTACGACATCAAGGACGTGCCGCACGCGCTGCGGCTGACGACGTCGGGGACCTTCCTCCACGGCAACTACTGGGCCACTCCCGACACCTTCGGCTCGGCCAACGTCAGTCACGGGTGTGTCGGTCTGCGTGACGTCAAGGGCGGCAGCGCGGACACCCCGGCGGGCTGGTTCTTCGACAGGACGCTCGTCGGCGATGTCGTGGAAGTGGTCAACTCACCGGACAGGACCGTCGATCCGGACAACGGGCTGAGTGGCTGGAACCTCGACTGGCGGAAGTGGAAGGCGGGTTCCGCGGTCGCCGGCTGACGGCGAGGGGCCGTACCCATTCCCTCGCACCCACCCCCACCTGCGTGACCGTCCCCGATTCCGCCGGACGTTGGAACGGAACAGTGACAATCCCGGGGAGTCCGGGACGGCTCGCGGTGTGATTGTCTAGCGCCGTGCGCGCGAGCAAAGCGCGCGGGGGTGTGGAGCCCGGTCGTGCGTTGTTCGCACCTGGCTCCAGAGGCCGTGGTGGGACCCGGCCGTGTGAGGGGAGACGACCATTGAACGGGCAGCCGATATCGGGGGCATCGGCGAAAGCCGGCCGCGGACGGGGCAGAGGACTGACGGCGTTCGCGCTGGGGAGCCTGTTGCTTTTCGTGACGGCATGCGGCGGAGGCGGCGATTCCGGCGCGGGCGGTGACGGGAAGGGCGAGAAGGACAGCGGGAAGGTCGAGAACGCCGCCTCCCAGGCCGTCGTCACGGTCGCTCCCAAGGACGGCGCGAAGTCGGTCGCGACGAGCGGCGCGCTCAAGATAAGCGCGAGCAAGGGCAAGTTGACGACCGTCACCGTCGAGGACGGCAAGGGCAACGCGGTCGACGGCAAGATAGCCGCCGACGGCACGGCCTGGGAGCCGGCCCGGCATCTGGCCGGTGCCACCAAGTACATGGTCCACGCGATAGCCAAGGACTCCGAGGGCCGGGTGTCGGCGAAGGACACCACGTTCACCACCCTCGTACCGAAGAACACCTTCATCGGTCACTACACGCCCGAGGACGGCTCGACGGTCGGCGTCGGCATGCCGGTCTCGCTCAACTTCACCCGGGGGATCACCGATCCCGAGGCAGTGGAGAAGGCCGTCAAGGTGACCGCCGAGCCGTCGGTCCCCGTCGAGGGCCACTGGTTCGGCAACGACCGGCTGGACTTCCGCCCCGAGAAGTACTGGGCCGCCGGCACGAAGGTCACCGTGGAGCTCAACCTCGACGGCGTCGAGGGACGGCCCGGCGTGTACGGCGAGCAGTCCAAGACGGTGAAGTTCACCATCGGCCGCTCCATGGTCTCCACGGTGGACGCCAAGGCCAAGACGATGAAGGTCGTCAAGGACGGCAAGGAGATCAAGAAGGTCAACATCACGGCCGGCGCCCCGTCGACCACGACGTACAACGGGCAGATGGTCATCAGCGAGAAGCACAAGGTGACGCGGATGAACGGCGCCACGGTGGGCTTCGGCGGTGAGTACGACATCAAGGACGTGCCGCACGCGATGCGGCTGTCCACGTCGGGCACCTTCATCCACGGCAACTACTGGGCGTCCGCGGGGACGTTCGGCTCGGCCAACGTCAGCCACGGGTGCGTCGGACTGCGCGACGTCCGGGGCGGCTACGACAAGAACATGCCGTCCGCCTGGTTCTACGACCAGTCGATCATCGGCGACGTGGTGATCGTGAAGAACTCCAACGACAAGAACATCGCCCCGGACAACGGCCTCAACGGCTGGAACATGTCCTGGGCCGAGTGGACGAAGTAGTCCACGACGGATCCCGAGGGCCCGGCGCACCCCCACCAGGGGCGCCGGGCCCTTCCGCGCTCCTGGGCGCAGGTCGCAGGTCGTGGGTCACGGGTCGTGGGTCACGGGCGACGGGCCGCCGGTCCCGGACAGGACCTAATCTGCCTCGTATGTCATCTGTGAATCTCGAAGTCTCCGGCGGCGTCGGCACCATCAGGCTCGACCGCCCGCCCATGAACGCGCTGAACATCGCGATCCAGGACCGGCTCCGTGAACTCGCCGCCGAGGCCGGCCGCCGCGACGACGTCAGGGCCGTGATCCTCTACGGCGGCGAGAAGGTGTTCGCCGCCGGCGCGGACATCAAGGAGATGCGCGACATGGACCACGCGGCGATGGTCGTACGCTCCCGGGCACTCCAGGAGTCGTTCACGGCCGTGGCGCGGATCCCCAAGCCCGTGGTCGCCGCCGTCACCGGCTACGCGCTGGGAGGCGGCTGCGAGTTGGCGCTGTGCGCCGACTTCCGGATCGCCGCCGACAACGCGAAGCTCGGCCAGCCCGAGATCCTGCTCGGCCTGATCCCGGGCGCGGGCGGCACCCAGCGCCTCGCCCGGCTGATCGGCCCCTCCAAGGCCAAGGACCTCATCTTCACCGGCCGTCAGGTGAAGGCGCCCGAGGCGCTCGCGCTGGGGCTCGTGGACCGCGTCGTACCGGCGGAGGAGGTGTACGAGCAGGCGCACGCGTGGGCCTCGCGGCTCGCCCGGGGACCCGCCCTGGCGCTGCGGGCGGCGAAGGAGACCGTGGACGCCGGCCTGGAGACGGATCTGGAGACGGGTCTCGCGCTCGAACGCAACTGGTTCGCGGGCCTGTTCGCCACCGAGGACCGCGAGCGCGGCATGCGCAGCTTCGTCGAGGACGGGCCGGGCAAGGCCAAGTTCCTCTGAGCACGGCCCGGTTGAGCACGATCCGGTTGCGCGCCACCCCGGTTGGACAACGGAAGCGTGTGCGTCAACCTCGTGCCCGGCTCAGCTCCGCCTTAAAGCAAGCTTAAGGCGGAGCGGTCGATCACATCAGGTGATCACCCGTGCGTGACGTGTTATCGCAGATCAGGATGGGTAAGAGAGTCGGCTTCCTGCCATGGTCATATGCCAAACCCGTCCAGGGGGGTGGGTCGTTCGGGGGTGCGGATTCCCCCGGAACGCCCCCGAGGGCCCGCCTGGGCAGCCATGATGGACGCATGGCGGGCCTTGAGGGTGTGGAACAACCGCGGCACGGCGGCGACGCGACCGCTACGCGATTGACTCCGGCCGTCGAGGACGAACAGGCGCGCGGCGTGCTCGAACTGTTCGGCAACCCGACGGAAGGGGAAGTCCGGCTGCCCTCCCGCCCCGAATCCGCCCTCGCCGCGCGCAGGCTCACCCATATCGTGGTGTTACGGCAGTGGGCGCTGACCCCGCAGATGGCCGAGCACGCGGTGCTGCTCGTCTCCGAACTCGTCGGCAACGCCGTACGGCACACCGGCGCCCGCGTCTTCGGCCTGCGGATGCTGCGCCGCCGCGGCTGGATCCGCGTGGAGGTCAGGGACCCCTCCCGGGGCCTGCCGTGCCTGCTGCCGGTGCGCGAGATGGACACCAGCGGGCGGGGGCTGTTCCTGGTGGACAAGCTCTCCGACCGGTGGGGCGTGGATCTGCTGCCGCGCGGCAAGACGACGTGGTTCGAGATGCGGGTCTCCGACCGCCATCCGTGATCAGGCCGTGATCAGGCCGTCAACCCGGCTCTGAATCCCGTCCCGAACCAGGCCCTGAACCCCGCCCCGGAGCCTTCGCCGGGCTGCCGCCGAGCAGGCACCGGCGTGCCGATAATCTGACCCTGTCAGTAGGGCACAAGAAGGGGCGGAAGCAGTGGCGGACAACGAAGAGGCGCGCAAGGCGTTCGACCGTTTCGACGCGAACAGCGACGGGCTGATCACGGCGTCGGAGTACAAGAGCGCGATGGCGCAGCTCGGCGACTTCCATGTGACGGAGACCGTCGCCCAGGCCGTGATCAACGCCCACGACTCCAACAACGACGGGCTCCTGACCTTCGAGGAATTCCTGGCGTCCCGCGCACAGCGCTGAGCCGCGTCCGACGCACAGCGCCGTCCGCCCGCAGGGCGCGGCGCGCCCCACCGGTGTCTCGTCGGCGCGTGCGATCGCAAGGCGGAGGACCGGCGTTGCCCATGACCCGGCCGTACGTGGGCGACTGACGACAACGCAGGGGACACCTCCCGTGCCCGAAGGGCTACGGGGGCAGCGGGCGTCCGGGCATCGCGCGCCGGGCGGGATTCGTCAGACACGGCCCAGGGCCCGGTGGTCGCCAGGGTCCATGGGTCGCGCTTGTTCTCGGTCGCCGGACGGACCCGAAAGGCCCGTCCGGCGACCGACAACGGACCGGCCACCGCGTGGGAGGGGGCGAGGATGCCGACACGTGCCAGAGCCGTCGGCGTCGGCGGCGCCCTGCTCGCGCTGCTCGTCGTGCTGTACGGCGCGGGCCTCGCCTCGCGCGGCACCGGCGAGCTGCGCATACCCGCCGCCGGCACCACCTCCCTCCTGCGCGCCGGGGTCTTCACCGCGCTCGCGCTGCACCTCGGTGAACTGGCCGGCGCCGCACTCGCCCGCACCGGCCCGCTGCCCCGCTCCCTGGCGCTCCCCGCCGCGCTCGCCGGAGCCGCGGCGTCCGCCGGGCAGATCGTGGTCCTCGCGGTGGTCAGCGACCTCGACCTCCCGGCGACGTACGGCACCCGCGAGGGCGGCCTGCGGCTCGTCATGGCCAACGGCTTCCTGCTCGCCGCAGGCTGCGTCGCCCTCGGCCGCCCCCGCTGGGCGCTCGTCGCGCTCGCCGGCGTCATCCTCGCGGAGGCGCTGCGCGCCCACCCGGAGCCGTACACCCCGGAGTGGGGCACCGCCCTCACCGTCGTCCATCTGACCGCCGCGTCCCTGTGGGCCGGCGGCCTCTGCCACGTCCTGCGCACCATGTGGCTGCGGCGCGCCATTCCGGCGGACGCCCGCGCCGTGCTGACCCGCTACGCGCGCGGCGCCGTCTGGCTGCTGGTCGTGCTGGCCGCCACCGGGACCCTGTCCACGCTGCGCCGGCTGCCCGCCGACGTGGTGGTGACGTCGGCGTACGGCCGCGTCCTGATCGCCAAGCTCGTCCTCGTCGCGGTGGCGAGCGCGCTCGCCCTGGCCGCGCGCCGGCGTCTCCTGCGCAGCCGCGACGCGCACGTGGCGGCCCGCGTCGAACTCGCCGTGCTGGCCGCCGTGGTGCTGCTCTCCGCCGTCCTCACGGTCGTCCCCGATCCGCACTGGCTCAGCACGCGCTGAGCGGGGGGAGCGGGACGGAGCGTGTGCCGGCCGCTACCTCGGTGCGGCATCCTCTGTTGGAAGACGTGGAAGACGTGGACCGGTACGAGAGAAGCAGCAGGGCGAGGGATCCGGAACGTGAAAGCAGACAACACGAACATGCTGGCCTTTGTTCGGGCACGCCTGGACGAGGAGGAGCAGGTCGCGCGGGCGGCCGGCGGGGAGCGCTGGCGGTGCCCGCCCGAGGCGCCGGGCGAGGTTCACGACCGCTCCGGCGGGATCTCGTTCAGCGTGCGGACGCACGGGTACGACCGCCACATCGCCCTCCAGGACCCGGCCCGCACGCTGCGCCGTATCGAGACGAGCAGGGTGCTTCTGGGCGAGTACGCGGAGGTCGCGCACCTGGACGTCGACCGGCCCGAGCACGACTTCCCCTCCGGCCGCGCCGTGGGACTGGGCTTCGTCGTCCGGCAGATGGCGGCCGAGCACGCCGGGCACGCCGACTACCAGGCGAAGTGGCTGCCGCGGTTCGCGCAGTAGCCGGGCGGCCCCGGAGCGGCGGTCCGTACGGGCCGCGCCGGTGGGGTTCGCGGTGCGGAACGGGCATGTCACCGCCCGTGTTCGAGAAGTGACCGTCCTGTATGCCGATCGGATATACGATCACTCAACAATGTCCGGCACGGGGGTAGTTGACGAGTCGCCCGCGTACCTGCTCAGCCACGAGCCGCCGCGGCCGACTCACCGCCGGACATCGACTTCAGCCAACTCGAAGGTTTCCCATGGTCCGATCTCCCGCCGCCCCCGTATCCGCGCCGCAGGCCCGCGGGACACGGCGCCTGTGGCCGGTCGCGCAACTGCTGGCCCTTCTCACCTTCGCCGCGGGCGTGGTTCCGCTGGCCGGGACGCACATCGGGGCGGCGGTGGCGTACGGCGCGGCCGCCCTGCTGGTCCTCGTGCTGCTGGACTCCCTGCGCAGACGGGACCGTGACGCCGCGTCGGACGCGGCCGAACTGCGGGCCGAGGTCGAGCGCGTACGGGCCGAGTCGGGCAGCCGCGAGGCCCACTGGCACAGCTACGTGCGGGGCCGAGGCGAACTGGTGCGCTCGGAGGTCGAGTTCACCGTCACGAAGCGACTGCCCGCCGCGCTCGCCCGCACCGAGATCCCGCAACCGCACCACAGCACCGAGGAGTTGGGTGCGGGCGTCGCCGAGTGGCTCGACCGGCTGCTGACCGCCGTCACCGAGGCGGCAGACGACCGCGAGGAGTCGCAGCGGCTCTCGCTGGTCGAGCTGGCGAGCCGCGTGCAGACGTCGGCGCACCGGATCCAGGCGACCGTGACCGGTCTGGCCGACCGCTACCCGGGCGACGCGGACCTGCTGGAGACCACCATGCTGGTGGACCACGCGGCGACCCAGCAGGCCCGGCACGCGCAGAGCCTCAAGGTGCTCTGCGGCGAGTGGCCCGGCCAGCAGTGGCAGCGACCGCTCGCGCTGGTGGACGTCGTGCGCGCCGCGTCCGGCCGTATCGTCGCCTTCAAGCGCGTCGAGGTCAGCGGGGACCCCGACGTGGGCGTCACCCCGTCCGTCGTGGAACCGCTGATCCACCTCATGGCCGAACTCCTCGCCAACGCGACGGAGTACTCCCCGCCGAAGACGGGCGTGCCCGTCACGGTCCGTACGGTGCAGCGCGGCGCGGTCATCGAGGTGGACGACGGCGGCCTCGGCCTGGACGAGTACCGGCTCGCCGAGGCGCGCGAGATCGTCTCGGGCCGGCGGCTCCTCGGCGTCGGCGACGTGGGCGAGATCCCGCAGACCGGCCTCGCGGTCGTGGGCCGTTTCGCCGAACGGCACGGCTTCCAGGTCGACCTCGGGCCCTCGCCGTACGGCGGTGTCCGGGCCGTGGTCCTGGTGCCGGTGGACGTACTGGAAACGCTCGCGCCCGCCGGTACGCCGAAGGGGCGGGTTCTGCCCGCCACGCAGCCCGTCCCGGAGGTTCCCGCGCCCGCGCCCGCCCCGCAGCGGGAGACGCGGCAGGATACGGCGCCCGGCGAGACGCCGCACGACGCGGCGCCGACGGCACCCGAGGCGGCCCTCGCGCCCTCCGAACCGGACCAGGCCCAGGCCCCAACCCCGCCCGCCGTCGAAGTCCCCGCCGAACTCCCCGCCCCCGCACCGGTGATCCCCCCTCCGGCGTCCGCCCCCGCCCCGCCGCGCACCGGCCGACGGCTCCCGCAGCGCCGTTCGCGGCGCGACGAGTACGCGCCCGGCGCCGAGGCCGTGGAGCCCGCCCCCACCGCCGTCACCCCACCCGGCACACCGGAAGAGGCCGGCGACTGGATGGAGCAGTTCTTCGAGGGCGGCCGGACCCTGCCGCCCCCGGACGCGTCCACCGCCGCGGACTCCACCACCGACGAGGGCCGGCCCGGCCCGTCTTCCTCCGCCAACCCCCTCCCCCCAGAAGGACAGACGTGAGTATGAGCTACGTGGAGAACCCGGAGCAGCGCAGCTGGATGATCGCCGAGGTCGCCGTCGTACCGGGGGTCGAGCGAGTGATCGTCTTCAGTGCCGACGGACTGCTGCTGGCCAGTTCCGAGGGCATGGACCGCGACTCCGCCGAGCGCCTGTCGGCCAGTTGCTCCGGTCTGCAGTCCCTCGGCCGCAGCCTCGGCAAGGAGTTCGGCGAGGACGGCGGGGTCGTCCACCAGCAGATGGTGGAGTTCAACGGCGGTTTCCTCTTCATGCGCAGCGCCAACGGAGCCCATCTCGCGGTCGTGACCGGCCCCGTGGTGGACCCGAAGCTCGTCGCCCGGCAGATGCAGGCGCAGGTGATCAAGATCGGGGCGGGGAACCTGAGCAGTCCGCCGCGGCAGGACTCCGTATGAGTGGGCCGGGAGAGCCGTACGACGAACACGCCCACGCCAGTGCGCTGCGTCCGTACGTGATCACCAAGGGGCGCTCCCGGCCGACCCGCAACACCATAAGTATTGAGACCCTCCTCGTGGCGATCAGCCCTCCACGTGCCCTGCCGGTCTCGGCGACCAGGGAAGAACGCGCCCTGGTGCGGATGTGCGAGCGGCTGCTGTCCCTCGTGGAGGCGGCCGCCCACCTCGAACTGCCGGTCAGCCTGGTGAAGGTGCTGGCGTCCGATCTCGTCGACAGCGGTCATCTCTCCGCCCGTTCCGGTGTGCCCAAGGCCGCCCTGCCCGACCCGCAACTCCTCCAGGAGGTACTGGATGGTCTCCGTCGGCTCCGCTGACCGCTACTTGCCCGACACTGTCCAGCAGGCCGTCAAGATTCTCGTCGTGGGCGCGTTCGGCGTCGGGAAGACCACGTTGGTCGGCTCGGTCAGCGAGATCGAACCGCTGCGCACCGAGGAGGTCATGACGCAGGCCAGTGTCGGCGTGGACGACCTGGCCGGCATGAGTACGAAGACCACGACCACCGTCGCCATGGACTTCGGCCGGATCACCCTCAACTCCCGCCTCGTGATGTACCTGTTCGGGACACCCGGACAGCGCCGCTTCTGGGATCTGTGGGAGGGGCTGGCGGAGGGCGCGCTCGGCGTCCTCGTCATCGTGGACACCCGGAGGCTGGAGGACAGCTTCGACGTCCTCGAACAACTGGAGCTGCGCGGACTGCCGTTCGCGGTCGCCGTGAACCATTTCCCCGACAGCGAGCGGTACGGCGCGGACGAACTGCGCGGCGCGCTCGACCTGTTGCCCGAGACGCCGGTGATGATGTGCGACGCGCGCGACCACGCGTCATCCGTCGACGCCCTGATCAGCCTCGTCGAGTACGTGTCGGCGAGCTCGGCACGTACCCCGGAGACCACCTCATGAGTTCCGCCCCACAGCCCGCCGCCGTACCCGCGTCCGAGCCCGCCTCCGCCTTTCCCGCCGACGCCGAGCCGGATGCCTCCGAGCCGGCACCCCCACCGCAGTGCCCGGCGCACCGTCCCCACGGCGGCGGTACGGGGCTCCTCCCGCTGTCCGCCGCCGTCGGCGCGCCCGACCCCCGCGCCGT
This sequence comes from Streptomyces sp. NPDC057307, assembly GCF_042667665.1. NCBI lineage: Bacteria > Bacillati > Actinomycetota > Actinomycetes > Kitasatosporales > Streptomycetaceae > Streptomyces > Streptomyces sp. NPDC057307. The sequence continues at coordinate 32,645 of NZ_JBHUZM010000017.1, forward strand.
CTACCGCCGACTCCGCGCCGAGTGGGGCAACGTGGCCAAGGTGGAACTCGAACCGGGCGTCCCCGCCTGGCTCGTGATGGGCTACCGCGAGCTGCTGACCATCACGCGCCAGGAGCAGATCTACTCCCGCGACGGCCGCAAGTGGCGCCACATGTACGACGGCGTCGTCGCGGCCGACTCGGGCCTGCTGCCGATGATGGGCTGGCGCGCCAGTGTCATCGGGTCCGACGGCCCCGAGCACCGGCGGCTGCGCAAGCCGCTCGACGACGGCATCGCCAAGATCGACCAGCGCAAGGTACGCCGCCATGTCGAAGAGATCTGCACCGACCTGATCGCGAAGTTCTCCGAGCGCGGCAGCGCGGATCTGGTGAACGAGTACGCCACGATCGTGCCGATGCTCTCCCTCGCCTCGCTGTTCGGCCTGGACGCCATCGAGGGACGGGAGTTGCTGGACGCGCTCATCGCCCTGTTCGGCAGCGCCGACGACTCGCAGGCCGGCAACCGCCACTTCGAGGAGATCCTCCTCGACACGGTGCGCGAGCGGCAGCGCAACCCGACCGACGACATGACGACGGTCTTCATCAACCACCCGAACCTCCTCAACGAGGCCGAGCGCCTCCAGTCGATCGTGGTGATGATCTCCGCGGGCAACGAGACCGTCACCGCGTGGATCGCGCACACGCTGCGCCTGATGCTCACGGACCCGCGGTTCGCCGCCCGCCTGCACGGCGGCCGGCTCGGAGTGGACGACGCGCTCGACCAGGCGCTCTGGCGCGACCCTCCGATGAACAACATGCCGGCCCGGTACGCCCTGCACGACACCGAGTTGGGCGGCCGGTTCATCCAGCGCGGCGACTGCCTCATCCTCGGGCACGCCGCCGCCAACGACGACCCGGCGATCCGTCCCGACGAGGGCGACGAGGAGCCGGGCAACCGCGCCCACCTCGCCTTCTCGGCCGGACCGCACGTCTGCCCGGCGCAGGTACCGGCGCGGCTCATCACCCGTACCGCCGTGAACACCGCGCTGAACCTGCTGCCGGACATGAAACTCGCCGTCCCCGCCGAGGAGGTGACGTGGCGCCCCTCACCCTGGACGCGCATCCCCGTCGCCCTCCCCGCGCGGTTCTCGGCGGCGCGCATTCCGATCCGTACCGGCCGGAGCCGGTCCCGAACGGCTTGACGCGGACCGAGGACGGACGGAACTTCCCAGAGATCCGCACACCCGAGACCGAGTTCTGGAGAAGCAACATGACCCTGCAAGCGGCACCCTCCTCCGAGGCGGAGATACCGGTCGTCACCCTCGACCCGCACGGCAACGACCACCACGGCGAAGCGGCCCGGCTCCGTGAACTCGGTCCCGTGGTCCGTATCAAACTGCCCGGCGACGTCATGGCGTGGTCGGTGACCGACCACGCCCTGCTGAACGACCTGATCGCCGACCCGCGCTTCAGCAAGGACTGGCGCAACTGGAACGCCATCCTGCGCGGCGAGATATCCGACGGCTGGCCGCTCATCGGCATGGTGAAGGTCACCAACATGGTCACCTCGGACGGCCAGGAACACCGCAGGCTGCGGAAGTTGGTCACCCAGACCTTCACGCCCCGCCGGGTCCAGGAGCTGCGCCCCCGTATCGAACGGATCGTCACCGACCTGCTGGACGCGCTGCCTTCGCACGCGGACCCCGACGGCAGCGTCGACCTCCGCCGCCACTTCGCCCACCCGGTGCCGATGCAGGTGATCTGCGAACTGTTCGGCGTCCCCGAGCACGAGCGGCCCCGGCTCAAGGAGTTGATGGACAACATCTTCCGCTCCGACCTGGGACCGGACGATGTGATGGCCAGTCAGATCGAGCAGTACCAACTGCTCGCCCGGGTCGTCGACAACTGCCGCAAGCACCCCGGTGACGACCTGACCAGCGCGCTCATCGCCGCCCGCGACGCGGACCCCGACTCGCTCAGCGAGGAGGAACTGGTCGGCACGCTCCTGCTGATGCTCGCCGCCGGGCAGGAGACCACACTCGGCCTGATCACCAACGCGGTACGCGCCCTGCTCACCCACCCCGACCAGCGCACCGTCGCCGAACAGGGCGACGAGGCGGTCTGGGCGAACGTGGTCGAGGAGACCCTGCGCTGGGACGCGCCGATCGGCAACTTCCCCTTCCGGTACCCCCTGGAGGACGTCGAGATCGCGGGCGTACGCATCCCCAAGGGGGAGGCGATCATGGCCCCTTACAGCGCCGTCGGCCGCGACAAGGCCCAACACGGCGCAGCCGCCGACGAGTTCGACATCACCAGGGAACAGCGCAAGCACCTGGCCTTCAGCCACGGCCCGCACTTCTGCCTCGGCGCCCCGCTCGCCAGGCTCGAAGCGGCGCTGGCCATACCGGCGGTGTTCAAGCGCTACCCGGAGCTGACACTGGCCGTCGACCCCGACGACCTGATCCCCGTGCCCTCGCTGTTCTCCAACAGCTCCGCCACGCTTCCGGTACGCCTCCGAGCCTGACAGTGACATGCTCGTCACATGACGTGGACAGAGTGCGGGCGGGGGCGGAAGCACGTAACCGCCCCTGACGCGACACGACTTCGCGACGATCTCGATCGACTGGGCATCGACGCGCCGATATCGACGCGGATACAGGTCGCCCTACGCGCGCGGCAGCGCTACCGGCGCGCCGCCCTGCGGTGGAGAGCCGCGTCCTGTCTCGCGGCCCTGCTGCTGATCCGCCCGGTGGTGTCCGGCTGGGGCGACCTCCTGACGGAGCTGGTCGGACCGGAGAGTCCGGGCCCCGTCGTCGCCGCGATCGACTCGTGGGTGGGCGTCCTGCCGTACGGCCTGGACACTCCGGTGGTGATCGTCCTCGCCGTCCTCGTGTCCGCGGCGGTGTTCGCCCTGCTGGCCGGCACCGTCGTCGCGTTCTCGCTGCTCCTGATGCCGCTGCTCGGCCCGCCGTGGGCGGGTGGCGGCCCCGTGGTGGTCGTACGCCGCTACGCGCCCGTGTACGTGCTGGTGCGAGCCGTGCGGGCGTGCGCCACCGCGCACGGGGCGGGCGGTCAGCGGCAGGTGACGGAGCGGGCCCGCGTCGGGGTGCACCTCCGGGAGGTCACGAAGGTCCTCCAGAACGCGCACGCGACGCGCGGCACCATCCCCTGGCGCTCGCGCCGCCGCCGCGGCCTGAAACGGCACGCCGGCCAGGTCGTCGCCGTCCTGCGCGAGACCGAGGCACGCCTCGACAGCGAACCGCGCGCCGCCCTCACCGATCTCGCGCGGCTGCTGCTGACGATCGCCGACCGGTACGCGGAGGGCCGCGTAGGGGCCCTCCTGGACCAGGACAGGCTCGACGGCGTCCGGCCCGTGCGCGACCGGGGAGCGGTCCGGCTGATCACGGCGACCGTGCTGACGCTCCTCGGCGTCGCCGCCATCGCCTTCCTCCAACTGCCGCCGATGGGGGAGCCGTTCGCGCTCGGCGCGGCGGGAATCGGCGTCCTGGCCCTGGTCTACGGCAGAGGCACCCGGCGCGCCCTGGACACCGCGGACACCCTCCGGCTGAAGGCGACGGGACTGCGCCCGCGCCGCCGCTGACAGCCCGTTTCAGCCCGGGGCGGAACGCGCGGTCCGGGCCCGCCGCCGGGGCAGATAAGGCAGTGCGCGAGGCGGAACACACCGCGGCGGCAGCGGACCGGAAGGGCGACCCCATGGCGAAGACGGCGGCGTACGACGAGATCGCGGACTGGTACGAGCACGAGTTCCTCGGGGCGAGCGACACCGGGCACGCGGACCCGCTCGGACTCGGCGACCTCATCACCGACCTGCTCGGCGAGGGCACCGGCCCCTGCCTGGAGATCGGCTGCGGCACCGGCGTCCACGCCGCCCGCGTCCGGGAGCTGGGCCGGACGCCCGTCGGCGTGGACCTCGCGGCCGGCATGCTGCGCCACGCGCGCGGCCGGCTGCCGGTGGCGCGCGCCGACGCCGAGCGGCTCCCGTTCCGCGACGGATCGGTCCCCGCGGTCCTCGCCGTGATGGTGCACACCGACATGCCCGGCTACCCGGCCGTGCTCCGCGAGGTGGCCCGGGTGCTGCGCCCCGGCGGGGTGTTCGTGCACATCGGCGTCCACCCCTGCTTCTGCGGAGGCTTCGCCGACCGCGGCGACCCGGACGTGGTCGTCGTCCGGCCCGGCTATCTCGACGGCCACTGGACGACGGACTCCTGGACGGACCAGGGCCTGCGCGACAAGGTCGGCGCGACGCACCGTCCGCTGCCCGAGCTGCTGCACGCCTTCCTGGACGCGGGCCTGACGCCGGAACGGTTCGCCGAGTCCGGCGGCCCGACGCCCCTGGTGCTGGCGGCCAGGACCAGGTCGGCCGACCCGAGGCGGTAAGAAGGATCATCATGCGTACGTGGTCGACGTGCGCACCGGTGTGCCCCACGAACGTGTGAAAGAGCGCCCGATGCTCCCTTCTTCGTCCGTTCGCGCAACCGGCATGGAATACATTGCGGGCGTAATCATCGTTTGTCTGGGTTTGCCCTGCCGACATATATGCGGGTTCGCGTCGGTGGTCGGTGACTGAACTGGAGTTGGTGTGGCAGCACAGCCCGGATCCGAGGTCGACGCGCCGCAGGAGAGTGACGACGACTCGTACGCGAACGAGTTGCCGGTCGTGCGCAAGAGGCCCGGCACCGTCATCATCACGTGGCTGACCACCACCGACCACAAGACGATCGGGACGCTCTATCTCGTCACGTCGTTCGCGTTCTTCGTGATCGGCGGAGTGATGGCGCTGGTCATGCGCGCCGAACTGGCCCGTCCCGGGCTGCAGATCGTGTCGAACGAGCAGTTCAACCAGGCGTTCACGATGCACGGCACGATCATGCTGCTGATGTTCGCGACACCGCTGTTCGCCGGATTCACCAACTGGATCATGCCGCTGCAGATCGGCGCCCCCGATGTGGCGTTCCCGCGGCTGAACATGTTCGCGTACTGGCTCTATCTGTTCGGCTCGATCATCGCGGTGTCCGGCTTCATCACTCCGCAGGGCGCGGCGGACTTCGGCTGGACCGCCTACTCGCCGCTGACGGACCCGGTCCGTTCACCGCTGATCGGCGCCGACCTGTGGATCATGGGTCTGGCCTTCTCCGGCTTCGGGACCATCCTCGGGTCGGTCAACTTCATCACCACCATTGTCTGCATGCGCGCGCCCGGCATGACGATGTTCCGGATGCCGATCTTCTGCTGGAACGTGCTCCTGACCGCCGTACTGGTCCTGCTCGCCTTCCCGGTACTGGCCGGTGCTCTGCTCGCGCTGGAGGCCGACCGGAAATTCGGGGCGCACATCTTCGACGCCGCGAACGGCGGCGCGTTGCTGTGGCAGCACCTGTTCTGGTTCTTCGGGCATCCGGAGGTGTACATCATCGCCCTGCCGTTCTTCGGGATCGTCTCGGAGATCTTCCCGGTGTTCAGCCGGAAGCCGATGTTCGGCTACATCGGGCTGATCGGCGCGACGATCGCGATCGCCGGTCTGTCGGTGACGGTGTGGGCGCACCACATGTTCGTCACCGGGGCCGTACTGCTGCCGTTCTTCTCGTTCATGACGTTCCTGATCGCGGTGCCGACCGGGGTGAAGTTCTTCAACTGGATCGGCACGATGTGGAAGGGCTCGCTGTCCTTCGAGACACCGATGCTGTGGTCGGTCGGGTTTCTCGTCACGTTCCTCTTCGGCGGTCTGACCGGTGTGATCCTGGCGTCGCCGCCGATGGACTTCCATGTCTCCGACTCCTACTTCGTCGTCGCGCACTTCCACTACGTCGTCTTCGGCACGGTGGTGTTCGCGATGTTCGCCGGCTTCCACTTCTGGTGGCCGAAGATGACGGGCAAGATGCTCGACGAACGGCTCGGGAAGATCACCTTCTGGACGCTGTTCATCGGCTTCCACGGCACGTTCCTGGTCCAGCACTGGCTCGGTGCCGAAGGCATGCCCCGCCGTTACGCGGACTACCTCGCCGTCGACGGCTTCACCACGCTGAACACCATCTCCACGATCAGCTCGTTCCTGCTGGGCATGTCGATGCTGCCGTTCTTCTACAACGTCTGGAAGACCGCCAAGTACGGGAAGAAGATCGAGGAGGACGACCCGTGGGGCTACGGCCGCTCCCTCGAATGGGCGACCTCCTGCCCGCCGCCCCGGCACAACTTCCTGACGCTGCCCCGTATCCGCTCCGAATCCCCGGCGTTCGACCTGCACCACCCGGAGGTCTCCGCCCTCGACGACGCGCACAACGCGGGCCGGCGGGACGTCGTGGAGCCCGGAGAGGGCATCGCCGCCCCGCTGGGGGACGACGAGGGCCGGTCGTGATCGCCGAGCCCTCACCGTCGCCGGGCGAGGCGTCCGCGGGCATCCAGCAGTTGGAGGGCTATCTGCTGGCCCAGAGCCGGGTGCGGGAAGCCCGTACGCACGCCGTGGTCTTCGCCGACCGCATGCCGTGGCTGACGACCGCTCAGCACGAAGAGGTCGTCAGCCTCTACACCCAGGACCACATCGCCATGTCCCGCCGGGCGCTGGAAGCGGTCGTGGCGCGCGCCGGTGAACTGCGCGAGGAGTACAGCGCGCGCTACGAGCTGCTGAGGCGGCGCCTGGTCTGCGCGAGCCTCACCGCGCTGATCGGCGCCTGCTCCGTGGTCCTGTGGCACCTCCCACGCTGACGGCGGCGACAGCGGGCGCGCGCTCTCCGCGGGGCGCGCTCAGTGGAGGGAGTGGACGACGGCGTGGCCCTTGCCGCGGCCGATCATCCACTTGTTGACCGGAGTGGTGATCAGGAACGCGATGGCGAAGCCGCCGAGGAGCGCGTACCAGAACAGCCCGTCTGACAGATGCGCGTCCATCGCTCCGGGAGTGAGCGCGATGATGCCGTTGTCGACGAGTTCCATGACCGCGATGGACACGGTGTCGGCGGCCAGCGCGATCCTGACGGCGGACTTCCAGTCGAGGCCGGCCCCGCGGACCGCGAACAGGGTGAACGAGTAGCCGAAGACGAACGCCAGGGAGATCGCCAGCACCATGGTCGGCACATTGCCCCACAGCAGGGCGGTGCCGATGACCATGCCGAGGATCTCGCCGATGGCGCACCCGGTCAGACAGTGCAGCGTCGCCTTGACCGCCGTCCCCCAGGACGCCCCGCCCGTGCCGCCCGGCAGATGTCCCGCGTGGTCGGTGTGGTCCATGGATCTCGACCCTCTCTCCGGTTCCGTGGGCGGCCTGGTGGTGGCCCGACACCGAACAGGATATACCCCCTAGGGGTATGGCGGTAGGGGTCCGTCCCGCCACGCGGAGTTGACCTTGCGGAGGCCGCTCAGCACGACTCCTCCAGGTAGGTACGCGTCAGGGCGCCGGCGCGGGTGAACCAGTCGGCGAGTACGGCGATCTCGTCCGGCGAGTAGTCCGCGCACAGCTCGGCGAGGAGCCCGTAATACGGCCGGTGGACCGCCTGTACGCGCTCGGCCGCCGCCGGGGCCGCGGTGACGCGCACCCGGCGCCGGTCGGCGGGGTCGGGCCGGCGGATCACGAATCCGCCCCGCTCCAGACGGTCGAGGATGCCGGTGACCGCCCCCGTCGTGGCGGCGGCGGCGCTGATCACACGGGTTCTGCGTCTGGCGGGCTGGGGCGAGGGGCCCGGCCCGCGGGCTGTTGATCAGCGGGGCGTCAGGGTGCGGGACGGCGCGGCGCGCGGGGGGCACGGCGACTGCCTCGGGTGCCGACTGGCCGGCAGGCGCGGCAATCCGGCGGGCGCCTCGGAGCCGTCGCGCTGAGCGAAGCCGCCCGCCGGGCGGAGCCTTACGCGACGGCGTCCAGCGCCGGTGCGACGACGGCGAATGCCTGGTCGGTCAGCGCGGCGGGGTCCTCGGCGCCGTCGCTGTCGCTCCATCGCTGCAGCACCGTGCCGAAGGCGGTCAAGGCGATTCCGGCGGCCAGTTGGGGATAGAGATCGGCCGCGGGGGCCCCGTTCAACCGGTTGGCCACTTCCGCCGCGAGCTCGTCGCGCCACTGTGCCTGACGCTCCAGGAAACGGGCGAGCAGGGAGGGGGTGCCCATGATCAACTGCACCACACGCAGCGTCTGGTCGGCATGGCCGGCGCAGGCGTCGATGGGGACCCAGACGGTGTGCCGCAGCGCCACCGACGGCGGCTCCTGGGCGGGGCGGCCCGCGAGTTCCGCGCGCATGCCGGTGCCCATGTCGGCCAGGAACTGGATGACCACGTCCTCCTTGGACGCGAAGTACCGGAAGAAGGTCCGCTTGGACACGCCGGCCGTGGCCACGATCTCGTCGACCGTGACCGCGTCGAACCCTTTGTGGGCCAGTAGCTTCAGCGCCGCTCCGGTCAACTCGTCCGAGACGAGTTGACGCTTGCGTTGGGCCAGGCTCACTTCAGGGTGGGTAGTCACCCCGCCAGCTTACACTCAATGCCCTAAATGGCACCCAGGCTCGCCTTGACACCGAATGCCACATGGGGCAGCTTGTGTCGCATGAGCGATAAGCGGCGCTGGACCGCCGAGCAGATTCCCGACCAGAGCAAGCGTGTGTTCGTCGTCACCGGGGCCAACAGCGGTCTGGGCCTGGCGACCACCCGGGCACTCGCCCGCAAGGGCGCGCACGTGATTCTCGCCGTACGCGACGAGGCCAAGGGACGCCGGGCGGTCGAGCAGCTCACCGCCGAGCACCCGCGCGCCGAGCTGGAGGTCCGCAAGGTCGACCTGGCGGACCTGGACTCGGTTCGCGCCTTCTCCGCGCAACTGCACTCCGACCACTCGCGCCTGGACGTGCTCATCAACAACGCGGGTCTGATGGCGCCGCCCCGGACGCTCGGCGTGCAGGGCCACGAAGTGCAGTTCGCGGCCAACCACCTCGGCCACTTCGCGCTCACCGGCCTGCTGCTCGACCTGCTGGAGGCCGGCGACAACCCCCGTGTGGTCACGGTGAGTTCGCCCAACCACCGACAGGCCAGCATCTTCTTCGACGACCTCAACGGTGAGCGCAAGTACTCGCCCATGGGGTACTACAACCAGTCGAAGCTGGCCAACGCCGTCTTCGGCTGGCAGCTCCACCAGCGGCTGGTCGCGGCCGGCAGCCCGGTGCGCAGCGTGCTCGCCCACCCCGGCTACACCTCGACCAATCTGCAGACCAGCTCACCGGTCGGCATGGTGAAGTTCGTGTTCGGCCGGCTGCTCCTCCCGCTCGCCCAGACCCCGGACCAGGGCGCGCTGTCCCAGCTGTACGCGGCGACCGCTCCGGACGTCGAGGGCGGACAGTTCATCGGTCCCGACGGCATGGGCGAGCTGCGTGGCGCGCCGAAGCGGGTGGAGCTGGCCCCGCGGGCCGCCGACGCCGCGACCGGCAGCCGGCTCTGGGAGCTGTCGGAAGAGCTGACCTCCGTGCGGTTCGGGTTCCCGGCCGCTGCCTGAGTTGCCCGAAAGGTACGAACGTGGCCCCGAACACCGTCGAGAGCAGTCCGTGGATCCGCCGGTACAACCCGGGCGCGAACGCGGGCGCGCGGCTGCTGTGTCTGCCGCACGCCGGCGGATCGGCGTCGTTCTACCTTCCGCTCTCACGGGCGCTCGGGCCCGAGGTCGATGTCCTCGCCGTCCAGTACCCGGGACGCCAGGACCGTCGGCACGAGCCGTGCGTCGACTCCATCACCGGGCTGGCCGACGCGCTGGTCGAGGAGGTGCTGCCCTGGGCCGACCGGCCGCTCGCCATCTTCGGGCACAGCATGGGCGCCATGATCGCCTTCGAGCTGGCCCTGCGACTTGAGCGCCGGGGAACGCGGCCGCTCGTGCTCTTCGCCTCCGGGAGGCGGGCGCCCTCCCGGAGGCGCGAGGACACCGCTCCCGTGCATCTGCTCGACGAGAAGGGCCTGATCGCGGAGTTGCGGAGGCTCAGCGGTACCGACGCACGGGTCTTCGAGGACGAGGAGCTGCTGCGGATGGCGCTGCCCGCCATCCGAGGCGACTACCGGGCGGCCGAGACCTACCGCTATGTTCCGGGGCCTCGTCTGGCCACTCCCGTCCACGCGCATGTGGGCACCGAGGATCCCAGGGTGACCCTCGACGAGGCGCGCGCGTGGGCGGACCACACGGACGGCGGTTTCGCGTTGCACACCCACCCGGGCGGCCATTTCTATCCGACCGAACAGCTGCCGAGGGTTGCCGACGCGGTGTCGCGGGAGATTTCGGGGCTTCTCTTACAGAAAAGCCTCTAGCGGACATAAGGCAGCGGCGCGCGTTGGCCGGCAGGCGTGTGAAGTACCTCACTATCCCGAATATCGAACACTTTTCGGTCGGCCGTCTTGTTAGGTTGAATCGACTTTCGAATACGAGTCGCGCAAGGCGTTGAAGGACACGTGGGGGACGTGATCGAGATGAATCTTGCCAGCATGCCGGCATACCCGTTCATAGGTCCGGACGACAATCCATTTAATCCGGTCAAAGAAACCGATTTGGAGCAGCTCGGGGGTTCCATAGGTAAAGTCCGACTTCCTTTCGGGGGTTGGGCCTGGCTCGTCACCGGGCACCAGGATGTGCGGCAGTTGCTGCGGCATCCGGGTTTCAGCTCGGATCAGTACAGGCCCGGATTTCCGGTGCTGAATCCCATTCCGCCGAAGCAGGGCGATGCCTCGGGCCTGTTCATCTTCATGGACGGCGACGCGCACAGCCGGCTCCGGCGGATGCTGACCGCCGAGTTCATGATCAAGAACATCCGGCGGATCGAGCCGCTCATCGAGGAGACGGTGGTCGAGGCGCTGGAGCGGATGCGCGGCCTCGGGGCGCCCGTGGACCTGATGTCCGAGTTCGCGTTGCCGGTGCCGTCGATGACGATCTGTCACCTGCTCGGCGTCCCGTACTCCGACCATGACTTCTTCCAGGAACACAGCCGCGTGATCATGGACCGGGAGTCCGGTCCGGCCGAGATCGACGTGGCCCTCGGCGCCCTGGCCGGCCTGCTGGGCGACCTGGTCGACGCCAAGCGGACCGAGCCCGGCGACGATCTGCTCAGCCGGCTCGTGATCGAGCGTGTGGTGCCCGGGGAACTCCGCAAGGACGAACTCGTCAGCCTGGCCATGCTCCTGCTCGTCGCGGGGCATGAGACCACCGCGAACATGATCGGGCTCTCGGCCCTCCTGCTCCTTCAGCACCCCGAGCACCTGGCCGCCCTGCGCGAGGACCCGAGCCTGGCGCCGGGCATGGTCGAGGAGCTGCTCCGATACCTCACAGTCGTACGTACGGGGCTGCCGCGCCTCGCCCTGGAGGACGCCGAGATCGGCGGTCAGAAGATCCTCGCCGGTGAGGGCGTCGTGGCGATGCTGGCGATGTCCAACCGGGACAGCTCGGTCTTCCGTGACCCGGATCTGTTCGACCCGGCTCGGAACGAGGCGCACCGGCACATGGCGTTCGGCTTCGGCCTGCACCAGTGCATCGGCCAGCCGCTGGCGCGGGCCGAACTGCGGGTGGCTCTCGTCGAATTGGCCCGCCGGTTCCCCGGGCTGCGGTCCGAGACCACCCTGGCCGATGCCGCGCAGCGTCCCATGGCGGTGACGTTCGGAGTGGCCGAGCTTCCGGTGACGTGGTGACCATGCGCGTCACGGTGAACAGGGACCTGTGCGTGGGCTCCGGGAACTGCGTGGAGACCGCCCCGGAGGTGTTCGACCAGGACGACCAGGACGGCCTGGTGGTGCTGCGGATCACCGAGCCGCCCGAGGATTTCCGTCAGTCGGTCGACCTGACCGCCCAGATGTGCCCGGTGGGCGCGATCGAGATCCAGCACCACATCCCCACGCAATAATCGCGTGACCCCCCGGTCATATGGTGAAACGATGCTGGGGGAAGGCTTTTCGAGCCGCAGATCCGTAACCGGACCCAAGCCTGAGATTTCTGCTCGGCGCACCCATGGGCCGGCTATGGATCTGCTACTCGCGAATGCTGAAGATCCACGAAAGCGTGGAGCGTGGTATTCCATTTCCCGTGCTCGCCCGGAGCGATTCGATTGCTGTCCCCTTCGGGCGATCTGACTTGATTGGCGCGAGTGCGCCGAGAAGGCTTCCAGAAGTCTTTCGGCGCGCGTCTTTGGTCCCTGTGGGAATTCTGTACCGCAGGGGAGAACGGGTAAATTAGCGGGGGGCGTTCGAAATGAACAACAGAATCCAAGCGCGAGTCATCGTATTTGATCCCCATCCGTACGCGCGGCTGGGCATTCGCAGAGCACTTGAGCGGGATCCCGCACTCGTCGTGGTCGGTGAGGCGGGCGGCATCGTCGAACTCCTTTCGGCGGTGGAGTCGTACGAACCGGACGTCGTCGTGCTGGAGGGGCAGTTACGGATCGACCACGTGCGGGAGCTCACCGGAATCGACGCCGCTCTGGTCGTCGTGGGGGACGTGGACACCGCCAGGCACTGGATCCGCTTCACCCAGGCGAACGTGCACGCCCTCGTCCACTGCGACGATCCCGAGGAGGAACTGGTCGAGGCGGTCCGCCGGGCGATCGACGGCACCGGCTACGTCTCTCCCGGCCTCAGCGGGGCGTTGCTCAAGCTCACCCGAGCCATGCTGCCGCGGCATCTGTCGGCGGTGCCCACCCACGCACCGCTGACCTCACGCGAGTCCGAGGTGCTCCAACTGGTGCGAAGGGGCATGGCCAACAAGGAGATCGCCCGCCGCCTCGGCCTGAGCGAGAAGACGATCAAGTTCCATGTCTCCAACGTCCTCGCGAAGGCCCACGTGGAATCCCGGGCCCAGCTGATCGCGTCGGCCGCGGCCATGTAAGAAGGCCGCGGGGAGCGGAGCAGGGGTGTGTGCGCGGTTTCGGCCGCGCGCACACCCCCGTCGGCACGTCCGGGACCTCGTCGACGCGTCCGGGCCCAGCCTGGTCGAAAGTCCAGGTTCCACGGGGGCGGACCTGGACCGAAGCCCAGCTCCGGAACCCCAACTTCTGGCCGAAGTACTGCCTCCGGCCGGAAACGGATACTCGCCGTATGAAGCCATCGATGTCAGGCGAGCAGGCGACCGGCGGAGCCGACGACACCGCCATCGCGGTGATCGGAGCCTCGGTCCGCGTCCCCTCGGCGTCCAGCCCGGCGGAGTTCTGGCGCCTGCTGACCGAAGGCACCGACGCCGTCTCCGCCTGGCCGACGGAGCGCGGTCCGGGCAGCGGGTCCTGGCGTGGTGGCTTCCTTGACGAGGTCGGCGACTTCGACGCCGCCTTCTTCGGCGTGGAGCCCGACGAGGCCGCCGCCATGGACCCCCAGCAGCGGCTCGCCCTGGAGCTGGTCTGGGAGGCGATGGAGGACGCGGGCGTCCGCGACGACCGGCTGCGGGGCTCACGTACCGGAGTGTTCGTGGGCGTCTCCTCCGACGACTACGCCACCCTCGCCGCCCGCGGCGACCGGGCCGGGAGAGGCGAACCGCACGACTTCACGGGCCGTAACCGCGCCATCATCGCCAACCGGGTCTCCTGGACCCTCGGACTGCGGGGCCCCAGCCTCGCCGTCGACGCGGCGCAGGCGTCGTCGCTGGTCGCCGTACACCTGGCCTGCGAGAGCCTCCGCAGCGGAGACTCCGACCTCGCCTTCGCCGGCGGCGTGAACCTGATCCTCTCGCCCGAGAGCATGCGGACCACCGCCGATCTCGGCGCCCTGTCCGCCAAGGGCCGCTGCGCCACCTTCGACGAGAGCGCCGACGGTTTCGTACGGGGCGAGGGCGGCGGAGCGGTCCTGCTCAAGCCGCTCGCCCGCGCGATCGCCGACGGCGACCCCGTCTACTGCGTCATCCGGGGCAGCGCCGTCAACAACGACGGCGGCGGCGACCGGCTCACCGACCCCGACGTCGCCGGCCAGCGGGACGTCCTGCGCCGCGCCTACGCCGACGCCCGGATCAGCCCCGAAGCCGTCCAGTACGTCGAACTCCACGGCACCGGCACCCCTGTCGGCGACCCCGTCGAAGCCGCCGCCGTGTCCGACGTCATCGGCCGGAGCACCGAGGGGGGCGGGCCCCTGCGCGTGGGATCGGTCAAGACGAACGTCGGCCACCTGGAGGCCGCCGCCGGCATCGTCGGCCTGCTCAAGGCCGCCCTGTCCCTGCGGCACCGTCAGCTGCCGCCCAGCCTGCACTTCAGCACTCCCAACCCGGCGATACCCCTGTCCGAGCTGAACCTCCGGGTGCAGACCGAACTCGATGCCTGGCCCACCCCCAACGCCCAACTCGTGGCGGGCGTCAGCTCGTTCGGCATCGGCGGCACCAACTGCCATGTGGTCCTGGCCGAGGGACCGTACACCGGACGGCCCGACACCCCGGCGGCACGCCCCGCGACCGGCCGCCCCGTGCCCTGGGTGCTGTCCGCCCGTACCGGCCGCGCCCTGGACGCGCAGGCCGGCCGTCTGCTCGGCCACCTCCAGCAGCAGGACGCGAACGTCGCCGGTGCCGGTGCCGCCGATGCCGCCGACATCGCACGGTCGTTGGCGGTCGGCCGGTCCACGTTCGAGCACCGCGCCGTCGTCGTCGGAACGGACAGGGACGCGCTCACGGCGAGCCTGGGACGTCTCCACGACGACGGGGTGAACGGTGTCGCCACGACCGGGAAGACGGCCTTCCTGTTCTCCGGCGGCGGGTCCCACCGCGTCGGCATGGGGCGGGAACTGTACGCGACGTACCCGGTCTTCGCCGACGCCCTCGACGAGGTGCTCGACCACTTCGTCCCCGGCCTCGACCTGCGCGAGGTGCTGCTCGGCGACCTCGACGGCGACGCGGCCGCCGAAGCCCTCGACGGCATGCGCCACATGCAGCCCGCCCTCTTCGCCTTCCAGGTCGCCCTCTACCGCCTCGTCACCTCCTGGGGCGTCGTACCGGACCTGCTCGTCGGCCACTCCTTCGGCGAGATCGTCGCCGCCCATGTGTCCGGAGCCCTGCCCCTGGCGCACGCGGCCGCCCTCGTCGCCGCGCGCGGCGAACTGATGGAGGTACTGCCGCCCGGCGGCGCCATGATCGCCGTCGAGGCGACCGAGGAGGAAGTGCTCGCGGCTCTCGACGGCATCGATGACGTCGCGGTCGCCGTCGTCAACGGGCCGCGGGCCGTCGTGCTCTCCGGCGCGGAGGAGGCGGTCACCCGGATCGCGGACGAGTTCCGCGCCCGCGGCCACCGGACCAACCGGTTGCGGGTCCAGAACGCGGCCCACTCGCCGCTGATGGCGCCCATGCTCGGAGAGTTCGGCCGCAGGATCCGCGGCCTCGCCGTCTCCGAACCCGGCATCCCGATCGTCTCCACCGTCACCGGGCGGACCGGGACGGCCCTGACGGAGGACTACTGGATCAGGCACCTCGGCGCCACCGTCCGCTTCCACGACGCGATCGCCGCCTGCCGTGAGCAGGGCGTGACCCGGTTCGTCGAACTCGGCCCGGGGAGCGTGCTGACCCCGCTCGTCCCGACGTCCGAGACGGACCTCGCGGTGGCCCTGCAGCACCACGACCGGCCCGAGCCGCAGGCGCTGCTCAGCGGGCTCGCCGAGGTCTGGACGACCGGAGTCCCCGTCGACTGGGCCGAGGCGATCGGTGACGCACGTAGCGTCGATCTGCCCACGTACGCCTTCCAGCGCCGCCGCTACTGGCTCGACGAACGCCCGGCCGCCGCCGAGGCCGAGCAGCACCTCAGCTCCGCGACGCTCGCCCTGCGCGACCGCATCCACAGCGAGCCGGACGGATTCCTGGTCCGCTGGCTGGCCGGCCATCTGGCGGAGACCGTCGGCTCCGACCCGGTCGGCCCCGACGCGACCTTCCGTGACCTGGGCCTGGACTCCGTCCTCTCCGTGGAACTGCGCAACCGCCTTGTGTCGGCGACCGGCCTGCGGATGCCCGCGAGCATCCTGTTCGACTACCCGACACCAAGAGCGCTCGCCGCGCACCTGCACGACCGGGTCGTCGGCGTCCTGGACACCGACAGCGGGCCGGCTGGTCCTGTGGGGGTGGTGGCGGCTGATGACGATCCGGTTGTGATTGTCGGTATGGCGTGCCGGCTTCCCGGTGGGATCGACTCGCCGCAGGAGCTGTGGGAGGCGCTTGTCGACGGCGTGGACGCCACGTCGGAGTTCCCGGCCGACCGGGGCTGGGATCTGGCGAGCCTCTACGACCCCGACCCGAACCACCCCGGCACCACCTACGCGCGCCGGGGCGGGTTCCTGTCCGGGGCTGGTGAGTTCGATGCCGAGTTCTTCGGGATCAGTCCGCGTGAGGCGGCGGCGATGGATCCGCAGCAGCGGCTGCTTCTGGAGACCGCCTGGGAGGCGCTGGAGCGGAGCGGTGTCGACCCGACCTCGCTCCGTGGCAGCAGGACCGGCGTCTTCGTCGGCGCCACGAACATGGAGTACGGCCCGCGCCTGTACGCCCCTGCCGACGGCACCGAGGGCTTCCGCCTCACCGGTAACACCACCAGCGTGGCGTCGGGCCGCATCTCGTATCAGCTGGGCCTTGAAGGTCCGGCGATCACGGTCGACACCGCCTGCTCGTCGTCGCTGGTGGCTCTGCACCAGGCGGTGCGGTCGGTGAGCAGTGGTGAGAGCACCCTGGCTCTGGCCGGCGGTGTGACGGTGCTGTCCACGCCCGGCATGTTCGTGGAGTTCTCCCGCCAGCGCGGCCTCGCCCCTGACGGCCGGTGCAAGCCCTTCTCCGACGACGCCGACGGTACGGGCTGGGCCGAGGGCGTGGGACTGGTCGTGGTCGAGCGGCTTTCGGACGCGCGGCGTCATGGGCATCAGGTGTTGGCGGTGGTGCGTGGTTCGGCGGTGAATCAGGACGGTGGCAGTAATGGTCTGACGGCGCCGAACGGTCCTTCGCAGCAGCGGGTGATCCGGGACGCGTTGGCCAGTGCGCGGCTGACGGCGGCCGATGTGGATGTGGTGGAGGCGCACGGTACGGGTACGTCGCTGGGTGATCCGATCGAGGCGCAGGCGCTCTTGGCGACGTACGGCCAGGGGCGTGGTGAGGACCGGCCGTTGTGGCTGGGTTCGGTGAAGTCGAACATCGGGCATACGCAGGCGGCGGCGGGTGTCGCGGGGATCATCAAGATGGTGCAGGCGATGCACCACGGCGTCATGCCGCGCTCGCTGCATGCCGCGACGCCGTCGCACCATGTGGACTGGGAGTCCGGGGCCGTCAGTGTGCTGACGTCCCAGCAGGAGTGGCCCGCGCCGGAACGGCCGCGGCGTTCCGCGGTGTCCTCGTTCGGTATCAGCGGGACGAACGCGCACGTGATTCTGGAGGCCGCTCCCGTCGAGGAGTTGGCGTCGGATGACTTGGCGGGGCCGTCGCTGGGCGGTGTGGTGCCGTGGGTGTTGTCGGGGCGGAGCGAGGCGGCGCTGGCTGAGCAGGCGGCGCGGTTGCTGGCGCGGATCGGTGAGGATGCCGGGCTTGATACCCGGGGTGTGGCGTTCACGCTGACGGCGGGACGCGCGGCTCTGGAGCACCGGGCCGTTGTTCTGGGGAGTGAGGTCCCTGAACTGGCGGCTGGTTTGGCCGAGTTGGCTGCGGGGCGTGCGGCTTCGGGTGTTGTCGTGGGGCGTGCGGGGGCTTCGGGTGGCTCCGGTGGTGTGGTGTTTGTGTTCCCGGGTCAGGGTGCGCAGTGGGTGGGTATGGGGCGTGAGCTGCTGGAGTTTTCGCCGGTGTTCGCGGGTCGGATGGCTGAGTGTGCGGCTGCGTTGGAGCCGTATGCGGACGGGTGGTCGTTGCTGGATGTGGTGCGGGGCGGCGATGAGGAGGTGTTGCGGCGGGTTGATGTGGTGCAGCCGGTCCTCTTCGCGGTGATGGTGTCGTTGGCGGAGTTGTGGCGGTCGTTGGGTGTGCGGCCGGGTGCGGTGGTGGGGCATTCGCAGGGGGAGATTGCGGCGGCGTGTGTGGCGGGGGCGTTGTCGTTGGAGGATGCGGCGCGGGTGGTGGCGTTGCGGAGCCGGGCGATTCTGCGGCTGTCGGGGCGTGGCGGCATGGTGTCGGTGCTGGCTCCCGAGGAGCAGGTGGCCGTCCGGCTGTCGGACGGGTTGCAGGTCGCGGTGGTGAACGGGCCCGAGCAGGTCGTGGTGTCCGGTTCACCCGAGGAACTGGACGCGTTCCTGGTCGGGTGTGAGGCGGACGGCGTCCAGGCGCGTCGTATCGCGGTGGATTACGCCTCGCACTCGCCGCAGGTCGAAGACCTGAAGTCCGAACTCCTCGATGTGCTGGGGGGTATTGAGCCGCGTACGGGTGATGTCCCGCTGTTTTCCACGGTGTCGGGTGGGTTGATCGATACGGGGGTGATGGGTGCGGAGTACTGGTTCACCAACTTGCGTCAGACCGTCCGGTTCGACGCCGCCTTGGAGGCGCTTCTTGAGGCGGGGCACCGCGTCTTCGTCGAGACGAGCCCCCACCCCGTCCTGACGGGCCCGGTGACCCAGGCCGCGGAGAGCAGCGGCGTGGCCGGTGTGAGCGCGGTCGGCACACTCCGCCGTAACGAGGGCGAGGTATCCCGGCTGGTGCAGAGCCTGGCCGAGGTGTTCGTTGCCGGTGTCGATGTGGACTGGTCGCCGTGGGTGGCCGGCGGGCGACTGGTCGAGCTGCCGACGTATGCCTTCCAGCGGCGTCGTCACTGGCTGCCGGCGGGCCGTTCGGTGGTGGACGCCGCCGGGCTCGGACTGCATTCGGCCGGACATCCGCTGCTCGGCGCCGCAGTACGCCTCGCCTCCCAGGACGGGCTTGTCCTCGCAGGTCAGCTCTCGCCGCACACGCATCCGTGGCTGGAGGACCACGCGGTCCACGGCACGGTCATCCTGCCCGGCACCGCCTTTGTCGAGCTGGCACTGCATGCCGGTGGCGAGGTCGGTTGTGAGGTGTTGGACGAGTTGACGTTGGAGCGGCCGTTGGTGTTGTCGGTGGACGGTTCGGTGGCGGTGCAGGTGTCGGTGGGGGCTCCGGATGGCGCGGGGCGGCGTTCGGTCGCTGTTCATTCCCGGGTCCAGGATGTGGATCTGGATGCGGCTGCGGGGGTGGAGTGGGTCCGGCACGCTGTGGGTGTGCTGGCTGTCGGGGCGGTCGTTGTGGAGGAGCGGCTTGAGGGCGCGTGGCCGCCCGCCGGGGCTCAGCGGGTCGATATCTCCGACGCGTACGAACGGCTGGCAGGCGTCGGATACGGATACGGGCCCGTGTTCCAGGGCTTGCATGCCGTCTGGAGCGCGGGCGACGAGCTGTTCGCCGAGGTGCGGTTGCCGGTCGAGGCCGACGAGTTCGGCGTTCACCCCGCGCTGCTGGACGCCGCGCTGCATCCGCTGCTGGCCGGAGAACTGTGGGTGCCGTTCTCGTGGAATGGCGTGCGGTTGCACTCGGTGGGCGCGTCGGTGCTACGGGTGCGGCTGACGCGGAGCGCCGACGGCGCTGTGCGGCTGGTGGCGTTTGACGGTGCGGGTCTGCCGGTGGTGTCGGTGGATGAGTTGCGGTTGCAGCGGATGTCGCAGGAGCAGTTGGGTTCGGTGGTGGCTGGTGATCCGCTGTTCGAGGTGCGGTGGGCGGATGTGCCGGTTGCGGACGGGGCGGGCGGTGTGCCGGCGGGGGTTGTGGTTGAGCACGTCGAGCCCGGCGGAGACGTGGGTGCGGTCGTGGCGGGGGTGCTGGAGTCGGTCCAGCGGTTCCTTGCCGATTCTGGAGATGACGCGCGGCTCGCTGTCGTTACGCGTGGTGCGGTGATGGAGCGGCCGGATCCGGCGATCGCGGCCGTGTGGGGTCTGCTGCGTTCCGCGCAGACCGAGCACCCCGGTCGACTGCTGCTCATCGACGTGGACGTGCGCTCGGACGCCGCCGTCGGCGCGGCCGTCGCGTCCGACGAACCGCAAGTGGCCTTCCGTGAGGGTCGGTTGTTTGTGCCGCGGTTGGTGTCGGTTGCGGTGGATGCGGTCGGTGTGGGGGTGGCGCCGGAGTGGAAACCGGACGGCACGGTGCTGATCACGGGTGCGGGCGGGGCGTTGGGCGGTTTGGTGGCCCGGCATCTCGTTGCAGAGTACGGGGTGCGGCATCTGTTGCTGGTGGGGCGTCGGGGGGCTGAGGGTTCGCGGGAGCTGGTCGGTGAGCTGACGGCTGCCGGGGCGTCGGTGTCGTTCGCGGCGTGTGACGTGGCTGATCGGGAGGGTCTTTCGGCGGCGCTGGCCGGTGTGCCGGCTGAGCATCCGTTGACGGCGGTGATTCATGCGGCGGGTGTGCTCGACGACGGTGTGGTGTCGGCGTTGACGCGGGAGCGTGTTGAGGCGGTGATGCGGCCGAAGGTCGAGGGTGCGTTGCTGCTGGATGAGTTGACGCGTGAGGCGGGTCTGGCGGCGTTTGTGCTGTTCTCTTCGGCCGCCGGGGTGTTGGGTACGGCGGGGCAGGGCAATTACGCGGCGGCGAACGCGTTCCTGGATGCTCTGGCGCTGTCGCGTCGGGCGGACGGGCTTGCGGCGACGTCGTTGGCGTGGGGTCTGTGGACCAGTGACAGTGCGATGACCGCCCACCTGGACAACGCCGACCTCGCCCGGTTGTCGCGGAGCGGCCTGGGACCGATGTCGACGTCGCAGGGCCTTGCTCTGTTCGACGCGGCTCTCGCAGCCGATCGGGCGACCGTCGTTCCGGCCCGTCTGGACCTGCCGGCTCTGCGGAACCAGGCGGCGCAGGGCACTCTGGCGCCTGTTTTCAAGTCCCTGGTCCGGGCGCCCGCGCGTCGTGCGGTGGCGCCCACTGCCGAGGAAACTTCGTCGTGGACCGCTGACATGGCGGGGCTGGATGCCGGGGACCGTACGGCGGCGCTGCTCGAACTGGTCGGCGCTCAGGTCTCGTTGGTGCTGGGGCATGGGTCTGCGTCGGCGGTGGACGCGGACCGGGCCTTCCGTGAGCTGGGCTTCGACTCGCTGACGGGGTTGGAGCTGCGGCAGCGGCTGCAGACCGCGACCGGTCTGCGACTGCCCTCCACGCTGGTCTTCGACTACCCCACCCTCACCGCGCTGGCCGGCTTCCTGGACGAACAGATCCAGGGCACCGACACCGGGCCGGCCGGTTCTGTGGCGGTGGTGGCGGCCGATGACGATCCGGTCGTGATTGTCGGTATGGCGTGCCGGCTTCCCGGCGGGATCGACTCGCCGCAGGAGCTGTGGCAGGCGACCTTGGACGGTGTCGACGCGATCACCGACTTCCCTGCCGACCGCGGCTGGGATCTGGCGAGCCTCTACGACCCTGACCCCAGCCATCTCGGTACGAGTTACTCCCGCCGGGGCGGGTTCCTGTCCGGGGCTGGTGAGTTCGATGCCGAGTTCTTCGGGATCAGTCCGCGTGAGGCGGCGGCGATGGATCCGCAGCAGCGGTTGCTTCTGGAGACCGCCTGGGAGGCGCTGGAGCGGAGCGGTGTCGACCCGACCTCACTACGAGGCAGCAGGACCGGCGTCTTCGCCGGACTGATGTATCACGACTACGGGTCCTGGCTGGCGGAGGCGACCGAGGACGTCGAGGGCCTGATGATCACCGGCAACAGCGGTGGTGTCGCGTCGGGTCGTATTTCGTATCAGCTGGGTCTTGAGGGTCCGGCGATGACGGTGGACACGGCTTGCTCGTCGTCGCTGGTGGCGCTGCATCTGGCGGTGCAGTCGTTGCGCAGTGGTGAGTGCACGCTGGCTCTGGCGGGCGGTGTGACGGTGATGTCGACGCCGACGACGTTCGTGGAGTTCTCCCGGCAGCGGGCGATGTCGGTGGACGGCCGGTGCAAGGCGTTCTCGGACGACGCCGACGGCGCGGGCTGGTCGGAAGGCGTCGGTCTACTTGTTGTCGAGCGGCTCTCCGATGCCCGGCGCAACGGGCACCAGGTCCTCGCGGTGGTGCGTGGTTCGGCGGTGAATCAGGACGGTGGCAGTAATGGTCTGACGGCGCCGAACGGTCCTTCGCAGCAGCGGGTGATCCGGGACGCGTTGGCCAGTGCGCGGCTGACGGCGGCCGATGTGGATGTGGTGGAGGCGCACGGTACGGGGACGTCGCTGGGCGATCCGATCGAGGCGCAGGCGCTCTTGGCGACGTACGGCCAAGGGCGTGACGGGGACCGGCCGTTGTGGCTGGGCTCGGTCAAGTCCAACATCGGTCACACGCAGGCCGCCGCCGGTGTCGCGGGGATCATCAAGATGGTGCAGGCGATGCGCCACGGCGTCATGCCGCGCACCCTTCACGTGGACGAGCCCTCGCACCACGTCGACTGGACCGAGGGCCAGGTCAAGCTCCTTACGGAGAACGAGCCGTGGCCGGAGACCGATCGCCCCCGCCGGGCCGGCGTGTCGTCGTTCGGCATCGGCGGGACGAACGCGCACGTGATTCTGGAGTTGGCCCCGGCCGAGGAGGCGGTGTCGGCGGACGACGCTGCCGCCCTGCCCGCTCTGCCGGATGCACCGGCGGTGGTGGATGCGCCGGTGGTGCCGTGGGTGTTGTCGGGGCGGAGTGAAGCGGCGCTGGCTGAGCAGGCGGCGCGGTTGCTGGCGCGGATCGGTGAGGATACCGGACTTGATACCCGGGGTGTGGCGTTCACGCTGACGGCGGGACGCGCGGTCCTTGAGCACCGGGCCGTTGTTCTGGGGAGTGAGGTCCCTGAACTGGCGGCTGGTTTGACCGAGTTGGCTGCGGGGCGTGCGGCGGCGGGTGTTGTCTCAGGCCGTGCCGGTTCCTCCGGTGGTGTGGTGTTTGTGTTCCCGGGGCAGGGTTCGCAGTGGGTGGGTATGGGGCGTGAGCTGCTGGAGTTTTCGCCGGTGTTCGCGGCTCGGATGGCTGAGTGTGCGGCTGCGTTGGAGCCGTACGTCGATGGCTGGTCGCTGTTGAGCGTGGTGCGGGAGGGGGATGAGGAACTCCTTCAGCGCGTTGATGTGGTGCAGCCGGTGTTGTTCGCGGTGATGGTGTCGTTGGCGGAGTTGTGGCGGTCGTTGGGTGTTCGTCCTTCGGCTGTGGTGGGGCATTCGCAGGGGGAGATTGCGGCGGCGTGTGTGGCGGGGGCGTTGTCGTTGGAGGATGCGGCGCGGGTGGTGGCGTTGCGGAGCCGGGCGATTCTGCGGTTGTCGGGGCGTGGCGGCATGGTGTCGGTGCTGGCTCCTGAGGAGCAGGTGATCGGCAGGCTGTCGGACGGGTTGCAGGTCGCGGTGGTGAACGGGCCGGAGCAGGTGGTGGTCTCCGGTGCACCCGACGAGCTGGACGCATTCCTGGCCGGGTGTGAGGCGGACGGCGTCCAGGCGCGTCGTATCGCGGTGGATTACGCCTCGCACTCGCCGCAGGTCGAAGACCTGAAGGCCGAACTCCTTGATGTGCTGGGGGGTATTGAGCCCCGTAGCGGTCAAGTGCCGCTGTTTTCCACGGTGTCGGGTGGGTTGATCGATACGGGGGTGATGGGTGCGGAGTACTGGTTCACCAACTTGCGTCAGACGGTGCGCTTCGACGCCGCCCTGCGGAACCTCCTTGAGGCCGGGCACCGCGTCTTCGTCGAGAGCAGCCCGCACCCCGTTCTGCTCGGTGCAGTGACGCAGGCCGCCGAAGCGGTGGGCACGGCAGGTGTGACGGCGGTCGGCACCCTGCGCCGTCATGAGGACGAACGCGCTCGGCTGGTGCAGAGCCTGGCCGAGTTGTTCGTTGCCGGTGTCGATGTGGACTGGTCGCCGTGGGTGGCTGGCGGGCGACTGGTCGAGCTGCCGACGTATGCCTTCCAGCGGCGTCGTCACTGGTTGCCGGCGGGCCGTTCGGTGGTGGACGCCGCCGGGCTCGGGCAGGATCCGGCAGGTCATCCACTGCTCGGCGCCGCAGTACGCCTTGCGGGTGGTGACGATGTCGTGCTCACCGGGCGGATATCGCGTGCCACGCATCCGTGGCTGGAGGACCACGCCGTGTTCGGCACGGTACTGCTCCCGGGAACGGCCTTCGTGGAGATGGCCCTCCGGGCAGCCGACGAGGTCGGTTGTGAGGTGTTGGACGAGTTGACGTTGGAGCGGCCGCTGGTGTTGTCGGTGGACGGTTCGGTGGCGGTGCAGGTGTCGGTGGGGGCTCCGGATGGCGCGGGGCGGCGTTCGGTCGCTGTTCATTCCCGGGTCCAGGATGTGGATCTGGATGCGGCTGCGGGGGTGGAGTGGGTCCGGCATGCCGTGGGTGTGCTGGCTGTCGGGGCGGTCGTTGTGGAGGAGCGGCTTGAGGGTGCGTGGCCGCCCGCCGGGGCTCAGCGGGTCGATATCTCCGACGCGTACGAGCAGCTTGCGGCTCTGGGATACGGATACGGGCCGGCCTTCCGCGGCCTGCGCGCCTTGTGGCGTGTCGGCGACGAGATGTTCGCCGAGGTGCAACTGTCCGCCGAAACAGACACGTTCGGCGTTCACCCGGCGCTGCTGGACGCCGCGCTGCATCCGCTGCCGTCGGGTGACATGAAGGTGCCGTTCTCGTGGAGCGGGGTGCGGTTGCGCTCGGTGGGCGCGTCCGCCCTGCGGGTGCGCCTGTCGCCGCAGGGCGACGGGGCCGTACGCGTTCAGGCTTTTGACGGTGCGGGTCTGCCGGTGGTGTCGGTGGATGAGTTGCGGTTGCAGCGGATGTCGCAGGAGCAGTTGGGTTCGGTGGTGGCCGGTGATCCGCTGTTCGAGGTGCGGTGGGCGGATGTGCCGGTTGCGGACGGGGCGGGCGGTGTGCCTGCGGGGGTTGTGGTCGAGCACGTCGAGCCCGGCGGAAACGTGGGTGCGGTCGTGGGCGAGATGCTCGAACGCGTACAACGCTTCCTGGCGGAATCGGCCGACGACGCGCGGCTCGTCGTGGTCACGCGGGGTGCGGTCATGGAGCGGCCGGATCCGGCGACCGCGGCCGTATGGGGGCTGCTGCGTTCCGCGCAGACCGAGCACCCCGCACGGATCGTGGTGGTCGACACGGCCGACGGTGAGGATCCGAAGGAAGCCCTGGCGGTGGCTCTTGCTTCCGGTGAGCCTCAAGTCGCTGTGAATGGCGGTCGGTTGTTTGTGCCGCGGTTGGCGTCGGTTGCGGTGGATGCGGTCGGTGTGGGGGTGGCGCCGGAGTGGAAGCCGGATGGCACGGTGCTGATCACGGGTGCGGGCGGGGCGTTGGGCGGTTTGGTGGCCCGGCATCTCGTTGCGGAGTACGGGGTGCGGCATCTGTTGTTGGTGGGGCGTCGGGGGGCTGAGGGTTCGCGGGAGCTGGTCGGTGAGCTGATAGCCGCCGGGGCGTCGGTGTCGTTCGCGGCGTGTGATGTCGCTGATCGTGTGGGGCTTTCGGCGGCGCTGGCCGGTGTGCCGGCTGAGCATCCGTTGACGGCGGTGATTCATGCGGCGGGTGTGCTTGACGACGGTGTGGTGTCGGCCTTGACGCGGGAGCGTGTTGAGGCGGTGATGCGCCCGAAGGTCGAGGGTGCGTTGCTGCTGGATGAGTTGACGCGTGAGGCGGATCTGGCGGCGTTTGTGCTGTTCTCTTCGGCCGCCGGGGTGTTGGGTACGGCGGGGCAGGGCAATTACGCGGCGGCGAACGCGTTCCTGGATGCTCTGGCGCAGTCGCGTCGGGCGGACGGCCTCGCGGCGACATCGTTGGCGTGGGGTCTGTGGACCAGTGACAGTGCGATGACCGCCCATCTGGACAACGCCGACCTCGCCCGACTGACCAGGGGCGGGCTCGCCCCGATGTCCGCGGAACAGGGGCTGGCCCTCTTCGACGCGGCTCTCGCCGTCGACCGGGCGACCGTCGTCCCCGCCCGTCTGGACCTGCCGGCTCTGCGGAACCAGGCGGCGCAAGGCACTCTGGCGCCCGTCTTCAAGTCCCTCGTCCGCGCACCCGCACGCCGTGCGGTGGCGGCTGCGGGCGTCGGCCAGTCCTCGTCGTGGACCGCTGACATGGCGGCGCTGGATGCCGGGGACCGCACGGCGGCGCTGCTCGAACTGGTCGGCGCTCAGGTCTCGTTGGTGCTGGGGCATGGATCTGCGTCGGCGGTGGACGCGGACCGGGCCTTCCGTGAGCTGGGCTTCGACTCGCTGACCGGGCTGGAGCTGCGGCAGCGGCTGCAGACCGCGACCGGCCTGCGACTGCCCTCCACATTGGTCTTCGACTACCCCACCCTCACCGCGCTGGCCGGCTTCCTGGACGAACAGATCCAGGGCACCGACACCGACACCGGCCCCGCCACCCCGGCCACTGTCGCCACGCCCACGGACGACGACCCCATCGTCATCGTCGGCATGGCCTGCCGCTACCCGGGCGGCATCCAGTCCCCGCAGGAGCTGTGGCAGGCGACCTTGGACGGTGTCGACGCGATCACCGACTTCCCGGCAGACCGCGGCTGGGACATCGCGGACCTCTACGACCCGGACCCCGACCGCACGGGGAAGACGTACACGCGCCGGGGCGGATTCCTGCACGACGCCGCGGTGTTCGACCCCGAGTTCTTCGGGATCAGTCCGCGTGAGGCGGCGGCGATGGATCCGCAGCAGCGGTTGCTCCTGGAGACCGCCTGGGAGGCCCTGGAGCGGAGCGGTGTCGACCCGACCTCGCTCCGTGGCAGCAGGACCGGCGTCTTCGCCGGACTGATGCCCGGGGAGTACGGACCGCCGCTCCACGAACCGGTCGAGGGCATGGACGGCTTCCGCATGCTCGGCAGCGCGTCGAGCGTGGCGTCGGGCCGTATCGCGTACCAACTGGGCCTGGAAGGACCCGCGATCACGATCGACACCGCCTGCTCGTCATCGCTGGTGGCGCTGCACCTGGCGGCCCAGGCGCTGCGCGGCGGTGAGTGCACGCTGGCTCTGGCTGGCGGTGTGACGGTGATGTCGACGCCGACGACGTTCGTGGAGTTCTCCCGCCAGCGGGCGATGTCGGTGGACGGCCGGTGCAAGGCGTTCTCGGACGACGCCGACGGCGCGGGCTGGTCGGAAGGCGTCGGCCTGCTCGTCGTCGAGCGGCTCTCCGACGCCCGGCGCAACGGGCACCAGGTCCTCGCGGTCGTCCGTGGTTCCGCGGTGAACCAGGACGGCGGCAGCAACGGAATGACCGCGCCGAACGGCCCCTCCCAGCAGCGCGTCATCCGCGACGCGCTGGCCAGTGCCGGGCTGGGTCCGGCCGACGTCGACGCCGTCGAGGGACACGGTACGGGTACGTCGCTGGGCGATCCGATCGAGGCGCAGGCGCTCTTGGCGACGTACGGCCAAGGACGGGACGAGGACCGGCCGTTGTGGCTGGGATCGATCAAGTCCAACATCGGTCATACGCAGGCCGCTGCCGGTGTCGCGGGCATCATCAAGATGGTGCAGGCCATGCGCCACGGCGTCATGCCGCGCACCCTCCACGCGGCCACCCCGTCCCACCACGTCGACTGGGAGTCCGGGGCCGTCAGCCTGCTGACGTCGCACCAGGAGTGGCCGGAGCTGGAGCGGCCGCGCCGCTCGGCGGTCTCGTCCTTCGGCATCAGCGGGACGAACGCGCACGTGATCCTGGAAGCGCCGCCCGAGGACACCACGACCTCGCACACCTCGGCCCCGGACACCTCGACCCCGGACGTCACGACCCCCGGCGCCACAGCCTCCGACACCACGCCCCCCGGCGCCACAACCTCCGAGGCCACGACCCCCGACACCACGACCCCTGACCGTGAGCCGGCGACGGAAGCACCGGTGGTTCCCTGGGCTCTGTCGGCGAAGACCTCCGCCGGTGTACGGCGGCAAGCCGTACGGTTGCTCGCGCGGATCACCGACGACCCCGGCCTCGACCCCCGGGATGTCGGATACACCCTGGCCATGGGCCGCGCACTGATGGAGCACCGGGCCGTGGTCCTGGGCGCGGACCGCGACGAACTGACCGGCGCGCTGACAGCACTCGCCCAGAGCGAGGACACGCCCGCCGCCGTGACCGGCACCGCCCCTGCCACCGGAACGGGCGGGCTCGCGCTGGTCTTCTCGGGCCAGGGCTCGCAGCGGACCGGCATGGGCCGTGAACTGTACGAGCGGTACCCGGTGTTCGCCGAGGCGTTCGACGCCGTGTGCGACACCGTGGACGCGCACCTCGACGGTTACGTGGAACTCCCGCTGCGCGACGTCGTGTTCGCCGCCGAGGACTCGCCGGCGGCCGCCCTGCTCCAGCAGAGCGTGTACACCCAGACCGGCCTGTTCGCGCTGGAGGTCGCGCTCCTCGAACTGCTCAGGACGTGGGGGGTGACCCCCGACTACGTCATGGGCCACTCCCTGGGCGAGATCACCGCGGCGTACGCGGCCGATGTGCTCTCGCTGGGCGACGCGTGCGCCCTCGTGGCGGCGCGCGGCCGGCTGATGCAGGCCCTTCCGGAAGGCGGGGCGATGGTGGCCGTCGCCGTCGACGAGGAGGAGGCCGAGGCGTACATCGAACAGAACTCCCTGGCGGACGCCGTGGGGATCGCCGCGGTCAACGGGCCACGGGCCGTGGTCGTCTCGGGCGACGAGGCCGCCGCGGTCGCCGTCGCCGAGCACTTCCGGGCCGCCGGGCACCGGGTGCGCCGCCTCTCCGTCTCGCACGCGTTCCACTCGCACCGCATGGACCCGATGCTCGACGAGTTCGCCGACGTGCTCGCCGGGTTGGAGTTCCGCGCCCCGCGCATCCCCATGGTGTCGAACGTCACCGGCGGCCCCGTCGACGCCGAGCGCCTGCGCACCCCGCGCTACTGGGTGGAGCATGTCCGCGCCGCCGTCCGCTTCGCCGACGGCGTGCGGAGCCTGGCCGACCAGGGCGTCACCGCCTACCTGGAGGTCGGACCCGAGGCGGTGGTGACCCCGATGGTGCACGCCACCCTCGACGACGCCCTCGGTGACGATGCCCTCGGTGACGACGCGTTCGTCGCCGTGGCGGCCCTCAAGTCCGGTGAGCGGGAAGCCTTCGCGCTCACGCGAGCGCTCGCCGAGACGTTCGTGGCCGGCACACCCGTGGAGTGGGGGCGTCTGCTGCCCGGCGGACGTCGCGTCGAACTTCCCGGCTACCCCTTCGCGGGCCGGCGCTACTGGCAGGACGCGTCCGGGTCGACGGCCGGCATCCGGGCCGCCGGTCTGCACGCCACCGGCCACCCCCTCCTCGGCGCGGCCGTGCACCTGCCCGACGGCCAGACGGTGCTCACCGGCCGGATACTGCCCGGTGCGCACCCCTGGCTCGCCGACCACGCGATGGGCGGCACGGTGCTGCTGCCCGGCACCGCCTTCCTCGACCTGGTCCTGCACGCGGGCCACGAGGTGGGCTGCCCGCTCGTCGAGGAACTGACGCTGCAGACGCCCCTGGTCCTGCCGGCCGACACCGCCGTGTACCTCCAGGTCGTCGTCGGCGCTCCGGACGAGGCGGGCCGACGGTCCGTCACCGTCCACTCCTCGCCCGCCCCGGCCTCCGGCACCGAGGCGCTGGTCGCGCACGCGTCGGGCACGCTGTCCACGGCGTCCCCGCAGCCGGCCGACCCGTGGACCTGGCCGCCCGCCGACGCCGAGCCGATACCGGTCGACGGTCTCTACGACGACCTGGCGGCGCGGGGGTACGGCTACGGCCCGGCCTTCCAGGGGCTGCGTACCGTCCGGCGCACGGCCGACGCCCTGTACGCGGAGGTCGAACTGCCCGTACAGCCCGGGGCGTTCGGCATCCACCCGGCGCTGCTCGACGCCGCCCTGCACGCCGTCACGCTCGGTGTGCCGTCCCTCTCCGGCACCGACGGTACGACGCCCCTGCTGCCGTTCTCGTGGACGGGCGTGACCATGCAGGCGTCCGGCGCCGCCGCCGTACGGGTCCGGCTCACCGCCGCCGGGGACGGTGCGGTGTCCCTGACCGCCCTCGACACCTTGGACCAACCCGTCGTCACCGTGGACGCGTTGGTGCTCCGGCCCATGTCCGCCGCCACGTCGCCCGGCGCGGACGGCGGACTGAGCCTGCGATGGCGCGCCGTACCGGCGGCGGAGCCGGCCGAGGGGTACGCGCCCGAGGTCACCGTCGTCCACGTCGAGCCCGGCGACGCTCACACCCGCCTGGCCGAGGTGCTCGAACGCGTACAGCGCTTCCTGGCCGCGTCCGAGGATGACGCGCGGCTCGCCGTGGTCACCCGGGGTGCGGTGATGGAGCGGCCGGATCCGGCGACCGCGGCCGTGTGGGGGCTGCTGCGTTCCGCGCAGGCCGAACACCCCGGGCGGCTGCTGCTCATCGACGTGGATGAGAGGTCGGGCGACGCCGTCGGTGCGGCCGTCGGTGCGGCCCTTGACACGGCCCTTGACACGGCTCTTGATACGGCCCTTGACACGGCCCTTGATACGGCTGTCAGCGCGGCCGTCGCCTCCGGCGAACCTCAAGTCGCCGTCCGCGAGGGGCGGGTGTTCGTCCCCCGGCTCACCCGCTCGGCACCGGCAGTGCTGCCGCTGCCCGACGCCCCCCAATGGCGCCTCGAAACGACCGGTGACGGTGGCCCCGACAGCCTCGCCGTCGTTGCGGCGCCCGCCACACCGCTGGGCCCGGAGGAGATCCGGGTGGCGATGCGGGCCGGCGGGATCGGCCGCGACGACCTGACCGGCGGTGCCGGGGCGCCCGGCACCGAGGGCGCGGGAGTCGTGACGGAGGCCGGTACGTCGGTCACCGGCGTGACCGTGGGCGACCGGGTGTGGGGCGCCTTCCCGGACGGCGGCGCGCTGGGCCGGGCGGCGGTGACCGACCACCGGTCGGTCGTCCGTATGCCGCGGGCCCTGACCTTCGCCGAGGCCGCGGCGGCGCCGACGGCGTTCCTCACCGCCTGGCTCGCCCTGGTGGACGAGGCGGCGTTGCGGACCGGACAGCGGGTGCTGGTCCACGCGGGCGCCGGTGCCGTCGGCCTCGCGGCGGTCCAGATCGCCCGGCACCTGGGTGCCGAGGTGTTCGCCACCGCGCCCCTCGGCGACCGGCACGCCCTGCGAGACCTGGGCCTCGACGAGGCCCACCTCGCCGAGCCGGAGGCCGGTGACATCGCGAAGAAGGTGCCCACCGGGCTCGACATCGTCCTGGACCCGCAGGGGAGCGCGGGCGCCGAGGCGTCGGCCGCCCTGCTGCTCGCCGACGGGGGCAGGTTCGTGGCCACCGGCGCAGGCCGGTCCGCTGTCGGCGATGCCGACGCCGCACGGCGGCAGGCGGTCCTCGCCGAACTCACCGGCCTGTTCGACGCCGGGGCGCTACGCCCCCTGCCGGTCACGGCCCTCGACGTACGGTCGGCCGCCGAGGCCCACCGCCTCCTGGACGAGGGCGTGCCCACCGGCAGGGTGGTCCTGACGATCCCGCGCCCGCTCGACCCGGACGGCACCGTCGTCGTCACCGGCGCGAGCGGCACCTTGGGACAGCTCGTCCTGCGGCGGCTCGTCTCCGAGCACGGCGTCCGCGACATCCTGCTGCTCAGCCGCAGCGGCGGCGAGGCGCCCCGGGATCTGGTGGACAGCGGCGTCCGAGTACGGTCCGTGGCCTGCGACGTGGCGGACCGCGAACAACTCGCGAAGGCCCTCGGGAGCATCCCCGCGGAGCATCCGCTGACCGCCGTGGTGCACACGGCCGGTGTCCTCGACGACGGCGTCCTGGAGGCCCTGACGCCGGAGCGGCTCGCCACCGTGCTGCGGCCGAAGGCGGACGCGGTGCGCGCGCTGGACGAACTGACCGCCGACGCCGACCTGTCGGCCTTCGTGGTCTTCTCCTCGGTCGCCGGGGTCCTCGGCTCACCGGGGCAGGCGAACTACGCGGCGGCCAACGCCTTCCTGGACGCCTTCGCCGCCCGCCGGCACGCGGCCGGCCGCCCCGCGGTCTCCCTCGCCTGGGGGATGTGGACGCGGACCAGCACGATGACGGCCGGGCTCGGCGCCGCCGACCTCGGCCGGATCGCCCGTACGGGGCTGCTGCCCACCTCCACGGAGGAGGGCCTCGCCGCCTTCGACCGGGCACTCGTCGGCGCCGTGCCCACCGTCGTGCCGGTGCGGGTCGACACCGCCGCGTTGCGCGCGGCGGACACCGTTCCCCCGCTCCTGCGGGAACTCGCGCCCGCCCGGAGCCCGCGCGCGGCGGCGAGTGCGCCCACGGTGCCCGCCGAGTCACTGGAGAGCAGGCTGCGCGGCCTTCCGGCCGATCAGCGCCGCACCCTCCTGCTCGACCTGGTGCTGACGGACGTCGCCCTGGTGCTCGGGCACAGCGACCCGCGAGGTGTCCCGGCCGACGGGGCGTTCCGCGACCTGGGGTTCGACTCACTGACCGCCGTCGAACTCCGTAACAAGATCGGCAAACGTATCGGTCTGAAGCTGAGCGCGACCGCGGTGTTCGACCATCCGAGCCCGCACGCCCTTGTCGATCACCTCCTCGGCCGGCTCACCCCGGCGCGGGCAACGGGGCCCGCAACCGGGGGCGGGACCGGCACCGGACCCTCAACCGGACCCGGCACCGAGGAGCCGAGCTACGAACGGCTCATGGCGGACCTCGCCAGGGCCGAGAACAGCCTGGCCGCACTGGTGCTCACCGGCACGCAGCGAGCCGCCGTCGCCGAGGCCGTCCGCGGCCTGACGGAGCCACGGGCGAACGGGGAGTCCGTGGCCGAGGCCGACGAACCGGCGTCGGCCGGCCTCGAATCGGCGACCGCGGCCGAAGTCCTGGACTTCGTCACCAACAGCCTCGGTATCTCCATCTCCATCTCCGGCGACGCGTCGCCCACCGACCTGAGTTGAGAGTGAGTTCATGCCCACCGAAGACGAGCTGCTGAAGTATCTCAAGGCCGTTTCCGAGGAACTGCACGCCACTCGCGGGCGGTTGAAGACGCTCGAAGGCCGCCGCACCGAACCCGTGGCGATCGTCGGCATGAGCTGCCGACTGCCGGGCGGCGTGTCCTCGCCGGACCACCTGTGGGATGTCGTCGTGAAGGGCGAGGACGCGATCGGCGCGTTCCCGGCCGACCGCGGCTGGGACGTCGACGCGCTGTACGACCCGGAACCGGGACACCCCGGCAAGACCTACACCCGCTCCGGCGGATTCCTGCACGACGCGGCGGACTTCGATCCGGCGTTCTTCGGGATCACCCCGCGCGAGGCGCACGGAATGGACCCGCAGCAGCGTCTGATGCTGGAGGCCTCGTGGCAGGCCCTGGAGAGCGCGGGCATCAACCCGCAGACCCTCAAGGACACCCGCACCGGTGTCTTCGCCGGTTCCTTCCACCACGACTACGACCCCGGCGGCGGCAGCGTCGGCAGCCTCGTCTCCGGACGCGTCTCGTACGCGCTGGGACTGCAGGGGCCCGCCGTCACGGTCGACACGGCCTGCTCGTCGTCCCTGGTGGCTCTGCACCAGGCGGTGCGGTCGCTGCGTGACGGCGAGTGCACGCTGGCTCTGGCCGGTGGTGTGACGGTGCTGTCCACGCCGGGCGTCTTCGTGGAGTTCTCCCGTCAGCGCGGCCTGGCCGCCGACGGCCGCTGCAAGTCGTACGCCACGGCGGCGGACGGCACCGGCTGGGGCGAGGGTGTGGCCGTGCTGGCCCTGGAACGCCTCTCCGACGCGGAGCGCCTCGGCCACCGGGTCCTGGCGGTCGTCCGCGGTACGGCGGTCAACCAGGACGGCGCCTCCAACGGCCAGACCGCTCCCAACGGCCCCGCGCAGCAGCGGGTGATCCAGGACGCCCTGGCCAGTGCCGGGCTGGGTCCGGCCGACGTCGACGTCGTCGAGGGACACGGCACGGGCACGACCCTCGGTGATCCGATCGAGGCGCAGGCGTTGTTGGCGACGTATGGCCAGGGGCGGGGCGAGGACCGGCCGTTGTGGCTGGGCTCGGTGAAGTCGAACATCGGTCACACGCAGGCCGCCGCCGGTGTCGCGGGCATTATCAAGATGGTGCAGGCGATGCGGCACGGCCTGATGCCGCGCACCCTTCACGTGGACGAGCCCTCGCACCACGTCGACTGGACCGAGGGCCAGGTCAAGCTCCTTACGGAGAACGAGCCGTGGCCGGAGACCGATCGCCCCCGCCGGGCCGGCGTGTCGTCCTTCGGCTACAGCGGGACGAACGCGCACGTGATTCTGGAGGCCGCGCCGGTAGGGGAGTCGGTGTCGGATGACGTGGCGGGGCCGTCGCTGGGCGGTGTGGTGCCGTGGGTGTTGTCGGGGCGGAGCGAGGCGGCGCTGGCCGAGCAGGCCACTCGCCTGCTCGCCCGGATCAGCGAGGGCGGCGCACTCCATCCGCGGGATGTCGGGTTCACGTTGACCGGGGGGCGTGCGGTGCTTGAGCACCGGGCTGTTGTCCTTGGCGATGGCGGGGCTGAACTGGCGGCTGGCCTGGGGGAGTTGGCTGCGGGGCGTGCGGCTTCGGGTGCTGTTTCGGGGCGGGCGGGGGCTTCGGGCGGCTCTGGTGGTGTGGTGTTTGTGTTCCCGGGTCAGGGTGCGCAGTGGGTGGGTATGGGGCGTGAGCTGCTGGAGTTCTCGCCGGTGTTCGCGGGTCGGATGGCTGAGTGTGCGGCTGCGTTGGAGCCGTATATCGATGGCTGGTCGCTGTTGAGCGTGGTGCGGGAGGGGGATGAGGAACTCCTTCGGCGGGTTGATGTGGTGCAGCCGGTGTTGTTCGCGGTGATGGTGTCGTTGGCGGAGTTGTGGCGGTCGTTGGGTGTTCGTCCTTCGGCTGTGGTGGGGCATTCGCAGGGTGAGATTGCGGCGGCGTGTGTGGCGGGGGCGTTGTCGTTGGAGGATGCGGCGCGGGTGGTGGCGTTGCGGAGCCGGGCGATTCTGCGGCTGTCGGGGCGTGGCGGCATGGTGTCGGTGCTGGCTCCCGAGGAGCAGGTGGCCGTCCGGCTGTCGGACGGACTTCAGGTCGCGGTGGTGAACGGGCCCGAGCAGGTCGTGGTCTCCGGTTCACCCGACGAGCTGGACGCATTCCTGGCCGGGTGTGAGGCGGACGGTGTCCAGGCGCGTCGTATCGCGGTGGACTACGCCTCGCACTCGCCGCAGGTCGAAGACCTGAAGTCCGAACTCCTCGATGTGCTGGGGGGTATTGAGCCGCGTACGGGTCAAGTGCCGCTGTTCTCAACCGTGTCGGGTGAGTTGATCGATACGGCGGTGATGGGTGCGGAGTACTGGTTCACCAACTTGCGTCAGACGGTGCGCTTCGACGCCGCCCTGCGGAACCTCCTTGAGGCCGGGCACCGCGTCTTCGTGGAGAGCAGCCCCCACCCCGTTCTGCTCGGGGCAGTGACGCAGTACGCCGATCACCTTCGTACGAACGGAGTGACCGCCGTCGGCACGCTCCGCCGCAACGAAGGTGAAGAGGCCCAACTGCTGCGCGGCCTGGCCGAGGTGTTCGTCGCCGGGGTGGCGGTGGACTGGTCGCCGTGGGTGGCGGGTGGCCGTCTGGTCGAGCTGCCGACGTACGCCTTCCAGCGCCGCCGGTACTGGCAGCCCGCCGCCGCGACGGCCGCCGACGTCGGCTCCGCCGGTCTGGAGGCGCTGCGGCATCCGATGCTCGGCGCCGCAGTACGCCTCGCGGGTGGTGACGATGTCGTGCTCACCGGGCGGATATCGCGTGCCACGCATCCGTGGCTGGAGGACCACGCCGTGTTCGGCACGGTACTGCTCCCGGGAACGGCCTTCGTGGAAATGGCCCTCCGGGCAGCCGACGAGGTCGGCTGCGAGGGGCTGCGGGATCTGACCCTGCACGCACCGCTGGCCCTTCCTGAGCAGGGCGAGATCGACCTGCAGGTGCAGATCGGAGCCGCGGACGGCACCGGGCGCTCGTTGGACGTCCACTCCCGGCCCCGTCGGTACGACGACACGGCGGAGTGGACCCACCACGCCAGCGCCGTACTCGTCACCAGCGACGGCACGGGCGCCACCACGGTCCCGGAGACCGACGGCCCGCTGTACGGGACGGCGTGGCCGCCCGCCGGCGCGGAGCGGCTGGACGCCGCCGACCACTACGACACGATGGCCGACGCGGGTCTGGAGTACGGACCGGCCTTCCAGGGGCTGTCCGACGTGTGGCGGCTCGGCGACGAGATCCTCGCGCAGGTCACCCTGCCCGGCCGACAGGCCGAGGAGGCACAGAAGTTCGGCCTGCACCCCGCCCTCCTCGACGCGGCGCTGCAGGCCGCGGCGGTGGACGGCCTGGAGGGCCGCACGCCGCTGCCCTTCTCCTTCGGATCGGTCACCCTGTACGGCCGTGGTGCGAGCGAGGTGCGCGTACGCATCGCCCCGACCGGGGGAGACACCTTCACGGTGGAGGCGGCGGACCCGTCCGGCGCGCCGGTCGCCCGGATCGACTCGCTTCTCGTACGCCCGGTGACGGCCGGCGATCTCGCCACGCCGGACAGCGGTACGGAGGTGCTGCTGTCCGTCGAGTGGTCGGAGTGCGCGGCGGGCGAGGGTGCTTCGGCCCCGAACGCCGACACGGACCCCGGCACCGGCACGGACATGTCGGATGTGACGCTCCTGAAGGCCGCCGAGGCCGGGGCCGGTTCTGGTGACAAGACCGGCGACAAGACCGGCGACAAGACCAGCGACGAGGCCGCCCGTGCGCGTGCGGTGATCCAGGACGCGCTGCGCGGCATTCAGGAGTGGCTGGCGCAGGACCGGCCCGCCTCGGCGCGCCTGGTCGTGCTGACCCGCCACGCCGTGCCCACCGGCGCCGAGGAGTCCGGCACCGCCGTCGACCTCGCCCACGCCTCCGTGTGGGGCCTGGCCCGAGCAGCCCGCGCGGAGAACCCCGGCCGCGTCGTCCTCGTGGACGCCGACGGCGACCTGGACGCCCTCAACGAGGGCGCGCTGCGGGACGCACTGCGCACCGGCCTGCCTGAACTGGCCCTGCGAAAAGGAAAGTTGTACGTGCCCGCCCTGCGCCGCCGGACGACAGCACCGGTCGCCGACGGCACGGCCGCGGCCCTCGGTACGGGCACCGTCCTGATCACCGGCGGGACGAGCGGCCTCGGCGCACACGTGGCCCGGCACGCCGCCGGACTCGGTGCCCGGCACCTGCTTCTCCTCTCCCGGCGCGGCCCCGCCGCCGAGGGGGCCGAGGCGCTGCGCGACGAACTCACGGCAGCGGGAGCCCGGGTCACCGTGCGGGCCTGCGACGCCGCCGACCGGGGGCAGTTGGCGCGGGTGCTGCGCGAGATACCCGACGAGTATCCGCTGACCGCCGTCGTACACGCAGCGGGCGTCCTGCGCGACGCCGTTGTCGAGTCGATCGACGCGGACGGCCTCGACGCCGTGCTGCGGCCGAAGACCGACGCCGCCTGGCATCTGCACGAACTGACCGCGGGAGCCGACCTGTCCGCCTTCGTCGTCTTCTCCTCGCTGGCGGGCGTACTCGGCGGTGCGGGGCAGGGCGGTTACGCCGCCGCCAACGCGTTCCTCGACGCGCTGGCCCAGCAGCGCCGCCGCACCGGGCTGCCCGGACTGTCCCTCGCCTGGGGCCTGTGGGCCGAGGCCACCGGCATGACCGGACACCTCGGCGAGGCCGACCTGGAGCGGATCAACCGCAGCGGGATCGCCGCCCTCGGCACCGACCAGGGACTCGGCCTCCTGGACGCCGCCCTCACCCGGGATGCCGCCCTCTCCCTGGACGCCGACGACGCGCTGCTCCTCGCCGCCGTCCTCAACGAGCCCGTCCTGCGGTCCACCGGGCCGGGCCTGCTGCCCCCGCTCCTCGTCGGCCTGTTCCCGCCGCGCCGCCGTGTCACCGTGGCCCGCGCCGGCCACGCGTCCGCCGCGGGCGGGCACATGGCGCTCGACTCGCGGGACGCGGTCGTGGACCGGCTGCGCTACCGGTTCGCCGGGACCATGGGGTTCGACACCTCGGAGCTGGACACCGTCGCGCCGCTCGTCGGCCAGGGCCTCGACTCCGTGATGGCCATGCAGATTCGCAGCCTGATCGAGGCGGACTTCGGCCAGTCCCTGCCGATCGCCTCGCTGTTCAACGGCGCCGGCGTCGAAACCATCGCCGATCAGCTCATCGCGGGCGCGGGACAGCCGGTCGACGGGGCCGCCGCCGACGGCGTGCAGCCCGACGGGGGCGCCGAGGAGGCCGAGGAAGTGGCGGAGGTCGTACGCCATCCCGCCACGCGGGACGTCGTACGCCTGCTCCGCGCCGAGCAGCACGGCACCCCGAGCGTCACGCACCACATCGGGCTCGCCGTACGCCTGACCGACCCGACGACCAAGGACCGCCTGACCGAGGTGATCGCCTCGCTCGCCGCCCGGCACGCCGCGCTGCGCACCGCGATCGTCCCGGACGCGGACGGCGGGCAGCAGTTGGAGGTACGGCGCACCCTCGGCGGCGACCTGGTGCGCTGGTCACCGGTGGACGAGGGCACCGACGTGGACGCGCGGCTGCGGGCGCTGATGGAGCCGGAGTTCGATCTGACCCTCGCCCCGCTGTGGCGGTTCGAGCTGCTCGCCTTCCCGTCCGGCGAGCAGGTCCTCGTGTTCGGCGCGCACCACGCCGTCTCCGACCTGGCCTCGCTGATGCTCGTGGCGCACGGCCTGGGCGCCGGCCTCGGCGGCGCCGAGCCGCCCGCCGCCGTCACCAACCGCGACATCGACCTGCTGCTGCGCGCGCAGGCCGCGCGCCCGGCGGACCAGCCGGTTCCCTCGGCCGACTGGCGCGAGGACTTCGTGGGGGCTCGGCGCCTCGACCTGGAACTGGCCGGGCCCCGGCCCGCGCAGCGGTCGTTCCGTTCGGCCATGCACCTCGCGGACCTGCCGCGGGAGTTGCACGAAAAGGTGGCGGCCCGCGCCAACCGGCTCGGCATCACGCCCGCGGCCTTCTGGCTCGGCGTCCTGACGGTGCACCTCGCCCGGCTGCGCCAGCGGAACAGGTTCGTCCTCGCGGTCCCCGTGGACACCCGCATGCACGTGTCCGCCCTCGACGCGGTCGGGTACTTCGGCCTCCCCATCCCGTTCGCCGC
Organism: Streptomyces sp. NPDC057307; assembly: GCF_042667665.1. NCBI lineage: Bacteria > Bacillati > Actinomycetota > Actinomycetes > Kitasatosporales > Streptomycetaceae > Streptomyces > Streptomyces sp. NPDC057307. The sequence goes on from NZ_JBHUZM010000017.1 coordinate 71,566, forward strand.
CCAGGTGGAGTCCGGGGAGGCCGCGGCCGACGTACTGCGCCGCACCGACAGCAGACTCAGCCGGGTCCTGGAACGCGGTGTCACGTTCTTCGACGCGATGTCCGCCCTCGTCGAGGAGGGGCTTTTCCGCAAGGACGCGCCCCTCGTCGAGGTCTACTTCAACTACATGCCGCCGCAGGCCGGCGCCGTGGAGGGGCTGCGGATCGTCCCGGCCGGCACCGGCTACTCCGACCTCGACCTGATGGTCACGGTGATGCCGGGCCTCGGGAAGGTCGGCCTCGAATACAACGCCGACATCCTCGACGAGGCGAGCTGCGCCGACCTCGCGCGCGGCTGCCTCGCCCTCGCCGCGGCGATCGCCGACGGCCCCGACACCCTGGTCGCGCTACCGGAAGGACCTCCCGTGGCCCCAGAGCCCCATGTGGCCGCCGAACCTGACGCGGCATCCGTGACCGCCTCGGCCTCCGTAACGGCAGCGGCCCCCGAAGCCGCAGCGGTCGCCGAGTCCGCGTCGGTCCCCGAAACCGGGTCGGCTCCCGAGGCCCGGCCTGCGGCCCGGCCCGCGCCCCGGCCTGCGGATCGGCCTGCGGACCGGATCGCCGTGGCAGCCACCTTCGCCCTCGGCAACCTCCCGGCGATGCTGTCGGTCGCCCTGGAGGACGCCGGCGTCGACGGCGGACCTTTCACCGTGGTCGAGGCCCCCTACCACCAGGTCCTCGCGAGCCTGCACGACCCGGGCAGCGTGCTCGCCGAGAAGTCGACCGCCGCCGGCCTGGTCCTGCTGCGTCCCGGCGACCTGACACGTTTCGCGGACGCGGACGCGGACGCGGACCCGGACTCGGACTCGGGCGCCGACACCGGCAAGGGCGGCGATCTGCTCGCCCAACTCGCCGACGAGTACCCGGCCGCCCTGCGCGCCCTCGCCGAACGCACCCGTACCCCGCTCGTCGTGGCCTTCCTGCCGGAGCGCTCCGACAACGAGCGGCTGCGCGCGTGGGAGCGGCAGGTGACGGCGGCTCTCGTGGACCGGCCGGGCATCGCCGTACTGCCGTCGGACACGTGGCAGGACGACGACCACCCGGCGGACGACGTGTTCGACGCACACACCGACACCATGGCGCACCTGCCGTTCCAGGACGAGTTCCAGGCGGTCGTGGCGCTGCGCCTCGCCGACATCGCGTGGAACGTCCGCCGCCGGGCGCCCAAGGTGATCGTCGTCGACGGCGACGAGACGCTGTGGAGCGGCGTCGCGGGTGAGATCGGTCCCGACCACGTCGACTTCACCGGGCCCCGCGCCCTGCTCGCCCGGCGGCTGCTGCAGTGGCGGGAGGCGGGCGTACTGCTCGCCCTGGTCTCCAACAACGACGAGGAGACGGTGCACCGCATCCTCGACCGGCCGGACAGCCCGCTGCGCCGGGAGCACTTCGCCGCGATCTCCGCGGCGTGGGAGCCGAAATGGACGCGGATCGTGAGGATCGCCGAAGATCTGCGGCTCGGTCTCGACAGCTTCCTGTTCCTCGACGACAACCCTGTGGAAATCGCCGGGGTGCGCGCCCAGTTGCCCGAGGTGCTGTGTGTCACCTGCCCGAGCGCGGGCGAACTCGGCGCACTGGTGCACCGGTTGTGGCCGATGGTGCCGCGCGCGGCCACGGCGGAGGACGCCGCCAGGGCCGGCTTCTACCAGGAGGAGCAGGTACGCGACGAGGCCCGCGCCCAGTTGGGCTTCGCCGAGTTCCTGGAGAACCTTCAGCTCGAACTCGACATCGAGCCCGTGTCGGAGCAGACGGCCGAGCGCACGATCCAACTGAGCAGGCGCACCAACCAGTTCAACCTGAGGCCCCGCCCCCTGGACGCCGCCGAACTGGAGCGGCTGCGCAAGGACGGCGAGGTGTGGACGGCCACCGCGCGCGACCGGTTCGGTGCGTACGGGCAGATCGGCGTCCTGGCCGTCACGGCGGACGGGGACACGCTCGAAGTGGTCGCCTGGATGATGAGCTGCCGGGTGCTCGGCCGTGGCGTGGAGGACCGGCTGCTGCGGTGGCTGGCCGACCGGGCCGAGGCCCACGGATGCGGCACGGTGCGCCTCGTCGCCGACAACACGCCCCGCAACATTCCCGCCCGGCGCCTGGTCTCCCGCCTGGGCGGCGGCGATGTCGAGGCCCCGCGCCTCGAAGCGGTGGTGGCACTCGCGCAACTCCGGGAGTTCCGTTCCTGGGACCTCGGATCCGAGAAGAACGCAGCGGAGGACAGCAATGCCTGAGGCGGGTAGCGGCACCAGCCGCAACCGGAGTGTCGACCGTCGTCCCGAGGCGGAGGTGATCGAACGGCGCGGGCCGGGCCGGGCCCAGGCCGCCGACCTCCTCGCGCGCTTCCGTGGGACGGCCGAGGCCCCCGCACCGCGGATCGAACCCGCCGCACCGCGGATCGAACCCGCCGCCCCGCGCACGGCGTCCCCCGCCCCGCGGCCGGCCGCCGCCGACGGCGCGGGGACCCGCGGGGTCGCGGAGGTCGCCGCGGACATCGTCGCCCGCGCCGCCCGATTCCTGCCGGGGAGCCCGGCCGGAACCGAGACGGACCTCTTCGACGTCGGTCTGTCCTCGGTCGACGCGGTCGAACTGGTCGCGGTCCTGGCCAGGGAGTTGGACGTACGGGTGACGCTGGACGACGTCTTCGCGGACGCCCGGCCCCGCCGTATCGCACAGCGCTGGGCCGCGGCGGCGGGGCTGCCCACCACGCTGCCCGACACCGCCGTGCCCGACACCGCGGCACCCGGCACCGCCGCACCCGGCACCGAGCCGCACGCGCTGTCGTCCACGACCGCACCGGCGACAGCGCCGGCGACCGCGCCAGCCATCGAGCCGGTCGTCGTCCGCGGGCCGGCCGACGGGGTGGACGAGGACCTGGAGATGATCCTGGCCGACCTCGCGCTCGCCGACCGGCTGCCGTTCAGCCACCAGGTCGACCCCGTCCCGCCGCGCCGCATCCTGCTCACCGGCGCCACCGGCTACCTCGGCAGCCACCTCCTGCTCGACCTGCTGCGGCAGGGCGACGCGCACGTGGTGTGCCTGGTGCGCGCGGCGGACGACGCCGCCGCCGAACGGCGCCTCGCCGAGGCCCTGGCGAGCTTCGAGCAGCCCTGGTCCTTCGAGGTCCGGCGCCGGGTCACCGTGCTCGCGGCGGACCTCAGACGGCCCCGCCTCGGCCTGTCGGACGAGACCTGGGCGGGCCTGGTCCAGGACATCGACTCGATCGTCAACGTCGCCGCCGCGGTCGACTTCCTGCGCGGCTACCCCTCGCTGCGCCAGACCAACGTGCTCGGCCCGCTGGTCCTCGCGGAGCTGGCGATGACGGGACGCGCCAAGCCGCTGCACCATGTCTCGTCGGTCGCCGTGTTCAACGAGGTCGGCATCGAGAAGATGGGCGAGGACGACCCGGTCGCCCATATCGACCGTCTCTTCGCGGGCTACGACAAGTCGAAGTGGGCCGCCGAGGCCGTGCTGCGGCGGGCCCGTGAACACGGCCTCACCGCGACGTTCCTGCGGCCGGGCGCGATCGGCGGGCACACCCGTACCGGTGTGTACAACCCGCGCGACCTCAGCACCGGCCTGATCGGTGCGTTCTCCCGCTACCGGGCCGTGCCCGCCTTCAAGTTCATGAACCTGGCGCCGGTGGACTGGATCAGCAAGGTGGCGGCCGCGGTGGTGTTCGACCCCCAGGCCTGGGGCCAGAACTACAACCTGACCGGCCGCGCGGAGACGCTGCCGGAGCTGGTCAAGGACATGAGGCTGGCCGGCATGAACGTACGGGTGGCCAACTGGCGGGACTGGCGCGACGATCTGCTCCAGCGGCACGCCGCCGAACCGGTTCCCGAACTCGACTTCCTGATCCGCATCCTGCGCAGCCCCACCGCGATGAAGCTGTTCGAGGCGCTGATGTTCGGCCCCGAGGCCGGGTCGGAGCGTACCGAGAGGTTTGTGACGCGGCACCGGCTGCCGATGGCGGAACGGTACGGCGCGCAGGCCCAGTTGAAGGCGTTCGAGCGGATGGCGAAGGACGGCGTGGCACGGCTGCCCAGCCGTGAGGACCCGCCCTATCTGTCGTTCCGCGAGCGGACGAAGGGCCACGTGGGCCCGGTCGGGGCGGACCCCGACACCAAGTGCCGTATGGCCCTCACGCTGTCCATCGCGAGCATGTACCAGGTCGTACGGCACCGGAAGATCGACGTCCGCGGCGAGGTGACCTGCGAGCGTCTGCACCGGCGGCCGCTGACGGTGGAGGCGGGCGAGATCTGGGTCCGCCCCGACGAGGGCGTCCCGCTGCGGCACGGCAGCGACCATCCGCTGCTGCGCTATCGCCTGGTCCTGGTGGACCGGGACGGCGGCCGCTGGTGGCTGGAGGGCTGGAAGACCGCCCGCGCCAGCCGCGACTTCTGGAAGCAGACCCGGACCATCGACGTCACCATCGGGCGCGAGGGGGAGCCGGCGAGCCTGGCCGGCGTCGTCACGGTGCCCGGCAAGAGCTACGTCCCGGACCAGATCGACGGGATCCGGGTCGACCCGAGGCTGTCGCCGCAGGAACAGCGGCTCGCCAAGCTGGCCTGGCTCTCGTGGTTCTTCGTGCAGGTGGGCATGGGGCTCGCGGAGCCGACCCTGCGGGTCGCCGCCGAACTCCTCGACCTGCGCCGGGACGCGATCGACCGGGACAAGGACAAGCTGCAACGCAAGATCAGGAAGCTGATGATCAAAAGGGAGCAGATCCGATGACGCTGAGGCCCCTCCACCACGCACTCGGGGACCGGGTCGAGGAGATTCCCTTCACCGCCTCCGACGGCACGGAACTCGGCCTGTGCCGGGTCGCCCCCGAGGACGGCTCCACCGACCGTCCGGCCGTGCTCGTCCTGCACGGCCTCACGGCCTCGGCGGACATGTTCACCCTGCCCGAGACCCGCAACCTGGTCGACGTCCTGCTCGACGCGGGCTACGAGCCCTGGCTGCTCGACTGGCGCGGCAGTTGCCGGCTTCCGTACAACGAGGGCCGGGTGCGCTACACCTTCGACGACGTGGCGCTCTACGACATCCCCGAGGCGGTGGCGCTGATCAGGGAACGGATCGACGGTCGCCGGCTGCTGGCCGTCGCGCACTGCATCGGGGCGATGTGCCTGTCACTGAGCATGGCGGCCGGCCTGGTGCCCGGCCTCTCCGGCGTCGTCGCGCAGGGGGTGTTCCTCACACCGAAGATGTCCTGGAAGACGCGCGCGCGGCTGCACTTCGGCGGGGAGCTGCTCCGGTCCAGCTTCGTCAACATCCCCACCGACTTCAAGAAGGTGGGCCTCTGGTCGAAGCAGTCGCTGATCTTCGCGGAGGTCTCGCTGGGCGCCGAGTGCAAGGACCCGAACTGCCAGATACTCCACAACGACTCGTGGGGCGTGGGTGGTTCGCTCTTCGAGCACGACAATCTCCACGAGATCACCCACGACCGCCTGGCCGACCTCTACGGCACGGTGCCGATGTGGATCCTGCCGCATCTGCGCAGCATCGAACTGGCCCACACGATGATGCGGTACAACGACTCCGACGGCCGGTACGACGCCCTGCCGAAGAACGCCCTCGACAACGCGGGCTCGTTCGAGGCACCGCTGATGCTGCTGTCCGGCAGTGACAACCGCTTCTGGTACGACTCCAACGAGATCTGCCACGACGTCCTGTCCCGCCGGTACCCGGAGATGGACGTCCGCTACGTGGAGGTGCCCGGCTACGGTCACCTCGACGCGTTCATCGGCCGCAACGCGGCGCTGGACGTGTTCGGCCACATCGTGGACTTCCTCGACGAGTGCCGGTCCGCCCCGCCGGGACAGGTCCGCGCGGGAACAGGCAGTGGCGCTCGATGACATCGGCCGACGGGCGGCCGGGCGCCGGGGCGCCCGGCGCACGCCTGGTGATGCCCCTCATCCTGCTCGCCATCTTCACCGTCCCCCTGTCGGTGTCCGGAACGGCCGTGTCCCTGGGCGACATCGCGGACGACCTGGGAAGTTCGCCGACCGGCGAGCAGTGGGTCCTCAACGGGTACAACCTGACCTTCGCCTGCTCGACCCTCGTCTGGGGCTCCGTCGCGGACATCGTCGGGCGGTGGCGGGCCCTGCTGACCGGACTGCTGATCTTCGGCGCCGGATCCGCGCTGAGCATGGCCGCGACGAACTATCTGGTCCTGGACTCGGCCCGGCTGGTGGCGGGAGCCGGGGCGGGGGCCGTCTTCTCGGTGGGCACCGCGGTGGTGTCGTCGAATTTCGAGGGCGAACGCCGAACCCGCGCGTTCGCCCTGCTGGGGTCGGTCGCCGGCCTGTCCCTGGCCTTCGGCCCGACCCTGTGCGGTCTGTTGACCCAGGTCGCCGGCTGGCGGCTCGTCTACGGGTTCCAACTGGTCTGCCTGGTCGTCGCCTGCGCGGGCATGCCGTTGATCCGCCGGGCCGCCGACCACGAGAAGCGGCACGCCGCCCGGATCGACGTGGCGGGAGCCGTGCTCTTCTGCGCGGCGACCACCCTGGTGCTCGGCGGTCTCGCGCTCGGTTCGGCCACCGGGTGGGTGTCGCTCCCCTTCCTGCTCTGCACGGTCGCCGGGGCGGTCTGTTACGGGCTGTTCGCCTGGCGTGAGTCCACCGCGCCGAGCCCCCTGCTGAGCCTGCGCACCCTGCGGAGCCGGCGCTTCTCCGGCATCACGCTCGTGGTCGCCGTGGCTTCCTTCACCTTCACCAACGCGGTCGCCTATCTGCCGGTCTTCCTCCAGGGCGCCTACGACTTCTCCCCGGGGGCGAGCGGCGCGTTCCTGATGTTCCTGACCGTGCCCGTACTGGTCGCGCCCCTGATCGCCGGGCGGCTGGCCGCCCGGGGGACGCCCCTGGACAAGATCATGACGTGGAGCATCGCCCTGCTCGTCGTGGGCCTGGTGCTGACGGGCGTGGGCGCCGGGCCGGGCCTGGTGTGGATGGCGCTGCCGATGGCGGTCGTCGGCGTCGGATTCGGTCTGCAGGCCGGTCTGGTGGACGGTGAGGCCCTGTCGCAGGTGCCGGAGAAGGAGGCGGGCATGGCGGCCGGGTGGATCAACACCGTACGGCTCGGCAGCGAGGCCATCGCGGTGTCCCTGTTCGGCTCGCTGTTCGCCAGCTTCGTGGGCAGCGCCGCCGACGCCTCCCGTCAGGGATTCGCCGTCATCACGATCGGCTCCACCTTGTTCGCGGCGGTGATCGGCGTCTGGTCGGTGGTCCTCATGCGCCGGGGCCGGCAGGGTGAACCGCTGCTCCCGCGGAGTCGGGTCCGCGCCCGGTCGGCGGACACCGGGTCATGAACACGGAGTCGTGAACAGCGGGTCGTGAACACCGGATCATGAACACCGGATCATGAACACAGGGTCGTGAAACGGGGTCGGTACCCGCCTCAGCACTCGATGATGTTCACCGCGAGCCCGCCCCGCGCGGTCTCCTTGTACTTGACCGACATGTCGGCGCCGGTCTCCTTCATCGTCTTGATGACCTTGTCCAGGGACACCTTGTGGCTGCCGTCGCCGCGCAGCGCCATCTTCGCGGCCGTCACCGCCTTGACCGCCGCCATGCCGTTGCGCTCGATGCACGGGATCTGGACGAGGCCGCCGACCGGGTCGCAGGTTAGGCCGAGGTTGTGCTCCATGCCGATCTCGGCGGCGTTCTCGACCTGTTCGGGGCTGCCGCCCAGGACCTCCGCGAGGGCGCCCGCCGCCATGGAGCAGGCCGAGCCGACCTCGCCCTGGCAGCCGACCTCGGCGCCCGAGATGGACGCGTTCTCCTTGAAGAGCATGCCGATCGCGCCGGCGGCGAGCAGGAAGCGGACGATGTCGTCGTCCTTCTCGGCGTCCGTGTGGCCGGCCGCGGCGAAGTTCAGGTAGTAGTGCAGGACGGCGGGGATGATGCCCGCCGCGCCGTTGGTGGGTGCGGTGACGACACGGCCGCCCGCCGCGTTCTCCTCGTTGACCGCCATCGCGTAGAGGGTGATCCACTCCATCGCGTGGGCCGCCGGGTCGCCCTCGGCGCGCAGCTGCCGCGCCGAATTCGCCGCGCGGCGGCGGACCTTGAGGCCGCCGGGCAGGATGCCCTCGCGCGCCATGCCGCGTGCCACGCACGCCCGCATGGCTCCCCAGATCTCCAGCAGACCCTCGCGGATCTCGGCCTCCGTGCGCCATGCCTTCTCGTTCTCCAGCATCAGCGCGGAGATCGAGAGCCCGGTCTCGCCGGCCAGCCGCAGGAGTTCGTCACCGCTGCGGAAACGGTACGTCAGCACCGTGTCGTCCAGCTTGATGCGGTCCTCGCCCACGGCGTCCTCGTCCACGACGAACCCGCCGCCGACCGAGTAGTACGTCTTCTCCAGGAGGGTGCCGCCGTCGGAGTCGTACGCGGAGACCGTCATGCCGTTCGCGTGGTACGGCAGTGCCTTGCGCCGGTGCAGGACCAGGTCCGCGTCGAAGTCGAAGCCGATCTCGTGCATTCCGAGGAGGCTGATGCGGCCCTCCGTACGGATGGCGTCCACCCGCGCGTCGGCGGACTCGATGTCGACGGTACGGGGGGACTCGCCCGCCAGGCCCAGCAGCACCGCCTTGGGCGTCCCGTGGCCGTGGCCGGTGGCGCCGAGCGAGCCGAAGAGTTCGGCCCTGACCTTGGCGGTGTGGGCCAGCAGGCCCTCGTTCTTCAGCCGGCGGGCGAAGAGGCCCGCCGCGCGCATGGGACCGACCGTGTGGGAGCTGGACGGGCCGATACCGATCGAGAACAGGTCGAAGACCGAGATGGCCACGGTGGGACTCCTAGCTGGTTGGTAGACGCCGTTGTCTGCCGGGGTGGTGCAGAAACCGCACATACAGGGTGGAACGGTACGGGGCACCGCGCGCGCCGATCGGGTGCGCGCGGTGCCCCGGGGGCGTGTCCGGAAGTCCGGAGACGCCCGAGCCGTGGTCGCGGGTGCGACTACAGGCCGGGGTACAGCGGGTGTTTCGCCGCCAGCGCCGTCACGCGCGCCGCCAGGGCGTCGCGGTCGAACTCGGGCTTCAGCGCCGCCGCGATGACGTCCGCGACCTCGGTGAAGTCCTCGGTCGTGAAGCCGCGGGTGGCGAGCGCCGGGGTGCCGATCCGCAGGCCGGAGGTGACCATCGGCGGGCGCGGGTCGTTCGGGACGGCGTTGCGGTTGACCGTGATGCCGATCTCGTGCAGCCGGTCCTCGGCCTGCTGGCCGTCCAGCTCCGAGTTTCGCAGGTCGACCAGGACGAGGTGCACGTCCGTGCCGCCGGAGAGGACCGAGACGCCGACCTTCGTGACGTCGTCCTGGACCAGGCGCTCGGCGAGGATGCGCGCGCCGTCCAGCGTGAGCTGCTGGCGCTCCTTGAACTCCTCGGTCGCCGCGACCTTGAAGGACACCGCCTTCGCCGCGATGACGTGCTCCAGCGGACCGCCCTGCTGTCCGGGGAAGACCGCGGAGTTGATCTTCTTGGCCAGCTCCTGGGTGGAGAGGATCACGCCGCCGCGCGGGCCGCCCAGGGTCTTGTGCGTGGTCGTGGTGACGACGTGCGCGTGCGGCACCGGGTTGGGGTGCAGGCCCGCGGCGACCAGACCGGCGAAGTGCGCCATGTCGACCATCAGATACGCGTCGACCTCGTCCGCGATCCGCCGGAACGCGGCGAAGTCGAGCTGACGCGGGTACGCGGACCAGCCGGCCACGATGAGCTTCGGGCGCGACTCCTTGGCCAGGCGCTCGACCTCGGCCATGTCGACCTGACCGGTCTCCTCGTCGACGTGGTAGGCGACCACGTTGTAGAGCTTGCCGGAGAAGTTGATCTTCATGCCGTGCGTCAGATGACCGCCGTGGGCCAGATTCAGACCCATGATCGTGTCGCCCGGCTTCAGCAGCGCGAACATCGCCGCGGCGTTGGCCTGCGCGCCTGAGTGGGGCTGCACGTTGGCGTGCTCGGCGCCGAAGAGCGCCTTCACCCGGTCGATCGCGATGTTCTCGATGACGTCGACGTGCTCACAGCCGCCGTAGTACCGGCGGCCCGGGTAGCCCTCGGCGTACTTGTTGGTCAGGACGGAGCCCTGCGCCTCCATGACGGCGACCGGGGCGAAGTTCTCCGACGCGATCATTTCGAGCGTCGACTGCTGGCGGTGGAGTTCGGCGTCGACGGCGGCGGCGACGTCGGGGTCGAGCTCGTGGAGAGAGGAGTTGAGGAGCGACTTCGAAGACATCACAGTCCCTGGGGTCTCAGTTGCCGGAGAATTCGGTGTAGTCGTCGGCGGAGAGCAGGTCCTTCGGCTCCTCCGTGACGCGCACCTTGAACAGCCAGCCGCCCTCGAAGGGTGCGGAGTTCACCAGCGAGGGGTCGTCCACGACGTCCTGGTTCGCCTCGGTGACCTCACCCGTGACGGGGGAGTACAGGTCGCTGACCGACTTGGTCGACTCCAGCTCGCCGCAGGTCTCGCCCGCGGTCACCGTGGAACCGAGCTCGGGGAGCTGGGCGTACACGACGTCGCCGAGGGCGTTCGCCGCGTACTCCGTGATACCGACCGTCGACACGCCGTCATCGGCGGTCGACAGCCACTCGTGCTCCTTGCTGTAGCGCAGCTGCTGGGGGTTGCTCATGTCGTGAATTCTCCTGTACGCGGGGGAGTGGTGGTGAACACGTGTCTTGCCCAGTGAGATGGGGCCCGGTCCGGCGGGCGCTACTTCTGACGCTTGTAGAAGGGCAGCGCGACGACCTCGTAGGGCTCGATCGAGCCCCGGATGTCGACCCCGACGCCCGTCGTGCCCGCCGCGGCGTGCGACGCGTCCACGTAGGCCATGGCGATCGGCCGGCCCAGCGTCGGCGACGGAGCGCCCGAGGTGACATGGCCCACCACCGCACCGTCCGCCACCACCGGGTATCCGGCGCGCGGCACGCGGCGGCCCGTGGCGACGAGTCCGGTCAGCTTGCGCGGGGGCGCGGTCTCGGCGCGTTCGGCGGCGGCCTCCAGCGCCGTACGGCCCACGAAGTAGCCCTCCTTCTCGAACTTGACGACCCGGCCCAGGCCCGCGTCGAAGGGCGTGAGGCCGGTCGTCAGCTCCTGCCCGTACAGCGGCATGCCCGCCTCCATCCGCAGGGTGTCGCGGCACGAGAGGCCGGCGGGTACGAGTCCGGCGGACGCGCCCGCGGCCATCAGGGCCTGCCACAGCCCTTCCGCGTGGCGGGGCTCCACGAACAGCTCGAAGCCGTCCTCACCCGTGTAGCCGGTACGGGCGATCAGCGCGGGTACGCCGGCGACGGTGCCGGGCAGTCCGGCGTAGTACTTGAGCCCGGCCAGATCGGCGTCGGTGAGCTGGGCCAGGATGCCGGGCGACAGCGGGCCCTGGACGGCGAGCAGCGCGTACGCGTCGCGGTCGTCCCGCACCTCGACATCGAAGTCCGCGGCGCGGCCGGTCAGCTCGTCGAGCACGACCTGCGCGTTGGAGGCGTTCGCGACGACCATGAACTCGGGGGCGCCGTGGGTGTCGAGGCGGTACACGATCAGGTCGTCCAGGATCCCGCCGTCCTCCTGGCAGATCATGGTGTAGCGGGCGCGGCCCACGGCGAGGGTGCCGATGTTGCCGACCAGCGCGTAGTCCAGCGCCTCGGCGGCCTGCGTGCCGGTGACGGTGATCTCGCCCATGTGGGAGAGGTCGAAGAGACCGGCCTTCGTACGGACGGCGAGGTGCTCCTCACGCTCGCTGGCGTAGCGCAGCGGCATGTCCCAGCCTGCGAAGTCGGTCATCGTGGCGCCCAGCGCGCGGTGCACGGCGTCGAGCGCGGTGAGGCGCGGGGCGTCGGGACCGGCCGCTTCGGGGACGGGGGTGTCGGACGTATCGCTCATAGGTGTGGCTCCCAGGGCATGACAGAGAGGACAATCCTCCCCATCTGTCATCGGAACCTGAGAGGTTCATCACGACGTGTACGTACACGTACGCATACGGAGGTCGTGACTTGCACCTTGGGTGGAAGCGCCTGACGGCGATTCGCTTTTCAGATCTGCCTCGTCCGCGCGGTACTGGGCCTGAGAGATTCAAGGGAGGAACTTGCTCCTTCGGCGCCCGGCACCAACGGTGACCGGGACTCTCCCGCGCGGATTCGAACGGCCGGTATGGAGTTGGCGCGCACATCATCGCACGCGACGGCCTCCGTAGGGAGGGAGGGCGGCGGGGACGTCCCACCGGGCGGCCGGACGGGGCCGACAGGGCCGTGAGCAGCAAAACGCTTGGTGCCGTATTACCAGTTCTTTACACTTGATGGGCAAGGGTCATCGGCCACGGCGATGGACCCGACAGGGGGAGGGCGATGACGTTGCAGCGGTCCCGTGCAGGTGCGTACGCGACGACCGCGGGGGTGCCCGCCCAGCCGGCCGCGGTCCCCCGCAAGGCCTTGGCGGCGGTGCCGCCGGTCATCCGGGACCTGCGGGAACGGGGACGGCGGGGGCCCCGGCGGCTGACCTTCGGCGACGGCGACGTGGTCGTCGTCTCGGGCCTGCCGGGCAGCGGGAAGTCCACACTGATCGGCCGGGCCGCCGCGGGCCGGGGGATCGACTCGCAGGACACCCGCGACCGCTGGGCGGGCCGGCTGCCCGAGCGGCTGCCGTACGCCGTCTACCGGCCGCTGGTGCGCCTCGCGCACTACGCGGGGCTGCGGCGCGCGCTGCGCTCCGGTGACAGCGTGGTGGTGCACGACTGCGGCACCCAGGCGTGGGTCCGCCGCTGGCTGGCCCGTGAGGCCCGCCGCCGCGGCAGAAGGCTCCATCTGGTGCTGCTCGACGTGACCCCGAAGACGGCCCGCGCGGGTCAGCGCGAGCGCGGGCGCGGGGTGTCCGGCTACGCCTTCGCCCGCCACCGCCGCGCGGTGTCCCGCCTCGTCACGGCGGCGGAATCCGGCCACCTCCCACCGGGCTGCGCGTCGGCGGTCCTCCTGGACCGCGACGCGGCGGGGGCACTGACGGGGATCGACTTCCCGGGGGCGTGAGCGGGGCCGTGCGCGTGGCACGCGGCAGGGGCGCGCGGGCCGCCCTCCGGCCCGGGGCCGTCCCCGATCACCGGAGGGCCGGCGGATGCGCCCCGTCCGGCGGTCGAGGACGAATCCCCACGCGGGGGGTCCCGGCTGGGCTGGGCCTACCCCCGATCACCGGAGCGCCGCCGCGTGCGGCCCGTCCGGCGATCGGGGACGAATCCCCACGCGGGGGTCCTGGCGCCCCGCGTCGCCGGTGGGCGGGCGGAGCGCGGATCCGGCGTCGGCGTCGCGCGGCCACGGGCCCGCGGCGTTAGGGTTTCCGCGGCACGCGGGGCGGGCCGCACGCACGGGCGACACGGGAGAGTTACGTGAACACAGCATGGCCGGGCAACGAGTTGGAAGAGGTGCTCGCCGCCTCGCTCGGGAACGCGGCCGCCGGCGGGCGGCTCGTCGAGGTGCTCGGGCGCAGCCGGCTCTGGGTGCCGCTGCCCAACGGCGGCGGACCCGACAGCCCCGCCCTGGATCTGCCCACCATGGAGATCGAGGGCGCGCCGTACGTCCCCGTCTTCAGCTCCGAGCAGCAGTTCCTCCAGTGCGTCGGGGCTCATATGCCGTTCACCGTCGCCCCGGCCCGCGAGTTCGCCCGCGGCCTGCCCCCGCAGCTCGGCATCGCCGTGAACCCCGGCGGCATGGTCGGCGCCCCACTGCCGCCGCTCGCCGTCGCGGAGCTGTGCCGGGTGGGCCGTACGCCCCTGGACGGCCCCGCGAGCGGCGGGCGGGTGCGGCTCTTCGAGCCCGACTGGCAGGAGGACCCGGTCGACTTCCTGACCGCGGCGGCCGAGGAGTTCGAGGCGTCCGGCGTCGTCCTCAGCGCCCGCCGCGGGCTCGCCAGCGTCGAGGGCGAGGCCCCGGTGCTCTTCGTCGGTGTGCAGCTCTCCTCCTGGGAGGCCGCCGAACGCAACGCGCCCATGGACGCGCTGGGCAGGGCACTCGGCCGCGTCCACGTCGGCTGGCCGGTCAATCTCGTCCTGCTGGACGCCACTCAGGACCCGGTCGGCACCTGGATGCTGGAGCGGGTGCGGCCCTTCTACCAGCGGACGGCCGTTCCGCCCGCGTAACACGCCGTCGCGACCGGCCCCGGAACCGGCCATGACCCGCCGGTCTAAGCTGGTTTGATGGCCTGGCCGGCACGGGCCCGAAGCGGGGGAGGCCGGTCCAAACAATGGATCGACGAGGGGCGGGACCAAGAGTGAGCGCGTCAGGCACCGCGGCGACGGGGCAGGTCGAGCACATGCTGCGCCAGGTGACGCCAGGACGCTACGACGCCTACGAGGCGCTGCTCCAGGCACTCGCCGACGGCTCCGGGGGCCAGGTGTGGATGCTGCTCTGGCACGGCCGCGCGGGCTCGCCCGACGCGCAGTACGGGAACATGGAGGTCGACGGCCTCGGCTACGCGCCCTGCGTCACCTCCGCCCAGGAGCTGTCCGTCAGTGGCTGGAACCGAGCGCACGAGGTCGTCACCGGCCGCGACGTCGCCCGCGCCCTCTACCCCGAACGCTGGGGGATCTGGCTGAACCCGCACGCGCCCGGCGGCGGCGTCGGCATCCCGTGGCTCGACCTGCGCCGGATCGCCACCGGCCTCGACCGGATGCCGGCGGGACCGCTGCGGCTGTCCGAACCGGCCGTCGAGATCCCGCAGTTCTACGCGCTGCTCACCCAGAACGCCCACCGCACCCCCGCCGTACGGTCGTTGCGCCGCGCCTGGGTGCACCCCGCGCTCGGCGCGCCGTATCTCACCATCGGTCTGGATCTGTACGACACGAGCCCGGCGTCCGTGGACGCCGTACGCGCGATGATGCAGCAGTCCATCGGCGCGGTCCCCGAGGGGCTGCCCGTCTCCACCGTCGCGATGTCGGACGAGTACGACCCGGTCACGATGTGGCTGCGGGCCAACTCGCGGCCGTTCTACGACCGGGAGGCCCACGGGGCGCCGCAGGCCGCGTCCGGTTACGGCTACCCGCCGGCCGCCCCGCGCGCCTACTGACCACCCGGCGGCGCCCCGGCCCGTACCGACCAGTACAGTCAGCCGCGCCGTACATTCTCCGGACGGCGCGAGCCGTACCGAAACGTAGCGAAAACGGCCCGCCGTTCCGCTCAGGCGATCACAACGTCCGGATAACGGTAGGTGTCTGACTCCATCACGTTTGAGCAAACATTCCCCTTGACCACTGGCGGGTGATCACTACGGCCATGAAGACTCCCGGCAGCGGGGACCGTCGGTCCTCTGTGCGAGCAGTCCGGCATCGCTCCACGGGAAGCCCTCGACGGGACGCTTCCGCGACACCAGCACCGACGTGTGCGCCAACTGATGCGAGACAGGCCGTTACAACGGCGGGTATGGGGCCGGCGACCGCCGGCCAGGAGGGGTCGAAGACGTTGTGACCGCACCGATCGAGACCACCAAGTCGGCTGCCGAAGTGCAGCCGGAGGCAGTGCTCACGGGCGCCAAGCAGAGCCAGATCGAGGGTCGTTCGCTCGGCCGAATAGCCTGGACGCGCTTCAAGCGCGACAAGGCCGCCGTGGCCGGCGGCATCGTTGTCATCCTCCTGGTCCTCCTCGCGATACTGGCCAAGCCCATCCAGGCCGTCTTCGGCCTCGACCCCAACGCGCTGAACCAGGACCTGGTGGACCCGGAGCTCCTCGCCCCCAAGGGCGCCTGGGGCGGCATGAGCTGGGACCACCCGCTCGGTGTGGAGCCCGGCCTCGGCCGTGACCTTCTCGCCCGCATCATCGAGGGCTCCTGGGTCTCGCTCCTCGTCGCCGCCGGAGCCACCCTGCTCTCCGTGGCGATCGGCACCCTCCTCGGCGTCATCGCCGGCTACTACGGAGGCTGGGTCGACGCCGTCGTCAGCCGGCTGATGGACACCTTCCTCGCCTTCCCGCTGCTGCTCTTCGCGATCTCGATCTCCGCCGCCCTCCAGGACGGCGCCTTCGGACTCAGCGGACTACCCCTGCGGATCGCGGTGCTGATCTTCGTGATCGGCTTCTTCAACTGGCCCTACATGGGCCGGATCGTGCGCGCGCAGACCATGAGCCTGCGCCGGCGCGAGTTCGTCGACGCGTCCCGAAGTCTGGGGGCCCGAGGGCCCTTCATCCTCTTCCGGGAACTGCTGCCGAACCTCGTGGCGCCGATCCTCGTCTACTCGACGCTCCTGATCCCCACCAACATCCTCTTCGAGGCCGGTCTGAGCTTCCTCGGAGTGGGCATCGCCCCGCCACAGGCCTCATGGGGCGGCATGCTCACCACCGCGGTGGACCTGTACGAGGTCGATCTGCACTACATGTTCGTGCCCGGCATGGCGATCTTCATCACCGTGCTGGCCTTCAACCTGTTGGGTGACGGGCTGCGTGACGCACTCGACCCCCGCAGCAAGTAACCACCCACGCAGCACCCACGTAACACTCAGCACCATCCACAGCGGCCGACCTTGAGCTCCGTGCCGTATCCATTGATAGAGGGGCTTTCCTCAGGATGAAGACCAAGAAAGCGACAGCTGTCCTGGCGACAGCCATCGTGCTGGCGCTCAGCGCGTCGGCGTGCGGCGGCTCGGACAGCAAGGACAACGACAGCAAGGGCGGCGGCGCCGGTATCGACGCCGGACTGACCTCGGTCGTCAACAAGTCCGACAAGAAGGGGGGCACCGTCACCTTCGAGCACTCGGACGTGCCGGACTCCCTGGACCCGGGCAACACCTACTACGGCTGGGTGCAGAACTTCTCCCGGCTGTACGGCCGTACGCTCACCACCTTCAAGCCGGCCGCCGGCAAGGAGGGCCTGGAGGTCGTCCCCGACCTCGCCGAGTCGCTGGGCGAGCCGAGCGCGGACGCCAAGACCTGGACGTACAAGCTGCGCAAGGGCGTCAAGTTCGACGACGGCAGCCCGGTCACGGCCAAGGACGTCAAGTACGCCATCGAGCGCAGCAACTTCGCGCCCGAGGCCCTCTCGCACGGTCCCACCTACTTCAAGGCCTACCTTGAGGGCGGCGAGAAGTACAAGGGCCCGTACAAGGACAAGTCCGCCGAGGGTCTGAAGTCCATCGAGACCCCGGACGACCAGACCATCATCTTCAAGCTCAACAAGCCGTTCGCCGACTTCGACTACCTGGCGACCTTCTCGCAGACGGCCCCCGTGCCGGCGGCGAAGGACAAGGGCGCCGAGTACGTCAAGGCGATCGCGTCGTCGGGCCCGTACAAGTTCGAGTCGTACAACGAGGGCCGCAGCGCGACCCTCGTGCGCAACCCGCACTGGGACAAGGCCACCGACCCGATCCGCCCGGCGCTCGCCGACAAGATCACCATCAAGTTCAAGGTCAACCCGACCACGGTCGACCAGCACCTGATGAGCGACAACATCACGGTGGACGCCGCGGGCACCGGCCTTCAGACGAAGACCCAGCCCAAGGTCCTCACCAAGCAGAGCGAGAAGGCGAAGACGGACAACTCGTACGCCGGCGCCACCTCGTACCTCGCGCTGTCGACGAAGGTGAAGCCCTTCGACAACGCGGACTGCCGCAAGGCCGTGCAGTACGCGGTCGACAAGGCGTCCGTCCAGGCCGCGCTCGGTGGCGACACCAAGGGCGACGTGGCGAGCACGCTGCTCCCGCCGACGGTCAACGGGTACGAGAAGTTCGACCTGTACCAGACCGAGGGCAACAAGGGCGACGTCGCGAAGGCCAAGGCCGCCCTCGCGGACTGCGGTCAGCCGAACGGCTTCAAGACCAACCTGACGGCCCGCTCCGACCGTCCCGACGAGGTGCAGATGGCGACCGCCATCCAGGCTTCGCTGAAGAAGGTCGGCATCGAGGCGGAGATCAAGCAGTACCCGTCGGGCAAGTACTTCGGTAACTTCGCCGGTGTTCCGAGCTACGTCAAGGAGCACGACCTCGGCATGATGATGATGGCGTGGGGCGCCGACTGGCCGACCGGCTTCGGCTTCCTCGACCAGATCGTCAACGGCTCCGCCATCAAGCCCTCGGGCGGCAACAACCTGATGGAGCTGGACGACCCGACGATCAACAAGGCGCTGTCGGACGGTATCGCGCAGACCGACGCCGCCGCCCGCACCAAGGCGTGGGGCGGGGTCGACAAGCTCGTCATGGAGAACGCCTCCGTCGTGCCGCTGATCTACCGCAAGAACCTGCTGTACCGCCCGGACTCGGCGACCAACGTCACCGTGACCCAGGCGTACCTCGGCATGTACGACTACCTGCTGATCGGCTCCACCACCTAATCCAGCGGTAGAGCTTTCCCAACCCCCCGAAATGCCTGAAAGGCAGGTGAAGGCTTCGGGTCCGCCGGCCGGGTCACCCC
>NZ_JBHUZM010000018.1:0-87371 GCF_042667665.1 Streptomyces sp. NPDC057307
GTCTCAGTGTCATATGAACGACTCCCGCACCACTTTCACCCGAAGAAACGTCAATTCCCGTGGCGATCGAGTGAACCAACAAAGGCCATAAATCAGGGCAGTTTCCTCATAAGCGTGTACTCGTTGGAGTTCCAGCAGCGGCGGTGCGGGCTGAGAGAGCCGTGTTCGCGTGGCACGAGAGCCGCGCGCGCGACCCCGTTGCGGAAAGGGCTCAATCATGAATGCCAAGAAGGCAGCCACCATCGTCGCGGGCGTTCTCCTGTCTGTCGGTGCCGCGGCGCCGGCCATGGCCGACGCGGGCGCGGCCGGTGCCGCCGTGGGCTCCCCGGGCGTCCTGTCCGGCAATGTCGTCCAGATCCCCGTGCACATTCCCCTCAACGTGTGCGGCAACAGCATCAACGTGATCGGTCTGCTGAACCCCGCCTTCGGCAACACCTGCGTCAACGCCTGACCTTCGGACAGGCACGGACACGCACCGACACGCACCGACACGCACCGACACGCACTGAAGCGCCCTGAGGGGCGCCCCCGGGGCCGGTCCCGAGACGTACGGCGATACGCGTCTCGGGACCGGCCTCAGTCGACACCGACACACCGACGCACCGGCGACACACCGGCGATATCAGGAGAACCAGATGCGAGAACTCATCGGCAAAGGACTGCTCACCGCCGCGGCGGCGTCGAGCGTGCTGACCATGACAAGCGGTTACGCCCAGGCCACCGGCGGCGCCGCCACCGCCGCCGGGTCGCCGGGGCTGCTGTCGGGCAACAGCGTCCAGGCACCCGTCGAGGTCCCGGTCAACGTCTGCGGCAACACGGTGAACCCCGTCGGCGTGGGCAACCCCACCATGGGCAACAGCTGCGGCAACTCGTCCGGCGCGCACGCGGCGCCGCCCAGGCACCGGCCGGCCCACCACGCGCCGCCCGTCGCCCCCCGCGCCGAGCCCGCGACCCACGTCGTGCCCGCCCAGGCGCCGCCCGCCGGCCCGTCGCGGACCGGCCACGACAACGACAACGACAACGACGCCAGCTCGACGCACGGCGCCGCCAACCCCCGTGAACAGGGCGGCGGTTCCGCACCCGCGAAGGGCGGCCACCACGCCGACCACGCGGACGACGGCGGCTCGTCGGCCTCCGGCGCCGCGACCAACTCGCCGGGTCTGCTCGGGGGCAACCTCGTCCAGGCCCCGCTGGACATCCCGCTGAACGCCTGCGGCAACAGCGTCGACCTGGTCGGTCTGCTGAACCCCGCCTTCGGCAACGGCTGCGCGAACGACTCCGACGACGCCACCCCCGAAGCCCCGGTGCCGCCCGGCCCGCACGCCCCGGTCGACCCGCCGGCCCCGTCGACGCCGCCCGTGGACCGCACGATCGAGCCCCCGGCCGTGCCGGTCGCCCACGACCCGATGCTCCCGGAGCCCCCGCAGGCCGTCGAAGAGGGCGACGTCATCGACCAGTTGGCCGAGACCGGCTCGGACGCCAACCTGCTCGCCGCCGCGGCCATGAGCGCCGGCCTGCTGATCAGCGGCGGCATCCTCTACCGCCGCAGCCACGCGGCCGCACGCCGCTAGAGCCTGTCCGGGGCCTTGTCCGGTGCGTGACCTGTACGTTCCCGATCGCCGGGCGGGCCGCCCGGGGGCCCGTCCGGCGATCGGGGACACCGTCGGCCGGGTCTCAGAAGCGGTCCATCCAGTTCGTCTGCGCCGCGCCGGCCGGCAGTGTCTCGCGCGGTTCTCCCGGCCGCTCGTGCCGGGAGCCCGTTCCCAGCCGTCGGCGCACCCCGCGTACCACCCGGCCCGCCGTGTACGTCGCGCCGAACACGAAGCGCATCGACGGGCCGAACGACGGCGCGCTCAGCAGACCGGTCACGAACAGACCGGGGTGTGAGGTCTCGAAGACGCCGTCCGTCTCGGGGGCGGCGCTCGCGCCCACCGTGCGCAGGCTCCGGCGCAGCCGCTCGTCGAGCAGTCCGAGCCGGTCCAGGCCCGGGGTGAAGCCGGTGGCGGCGATGACGTGGTCGGTCGTGACGGCGTCCACGGAGCCGCGCGCGGAGACCAGGTCGAGCCGTACGCGGCCGTCGGCCGGGACGGCCGCGGCGACGCTCTCGCCGAACCGGACCTCCACCGACCGCTCGAACCGCTCCCGCAGCCACCAGGCGCCGGCCGGACCGAGCGCCGAGGTGAAGACACGGGCCCGGGTCGACGCGGGCAGCCGGCGGAAGACGCCGGGAGTCTGCGAGTAGAGCCAGTTCTTCCAGCCGCAGCCCAGGCCCGTGTGCGGGGCGCGCGCGGTCTCGCCGAAGGGGCGGTCCAGGGGCGGCGGGAGGGTGTTCCAGTTCAGCCGGTGGGACCGGGCGACCACCCGTACGGCCGTCCCCTGCTCCGCGAGGAGCGTCGCGGTCTCCAGCGCGGCCTGGCCCGCCCCGACGACCGTCACGTCCAGGCCCTTGAAGCGCGTCAGATCCGCGTGGTCGACGCTGTGCGACACCCGTTCGGGCGGGAGGGCCCGCAGCGGGCCGGGGACGTCGGTGAAGGGCCGGACGCCGACGGCCAGCACGACCGTGCGGGCGAGGAACGTCTCCCCGCGGCCCCCGCCCCCGTCGTCGGCGGTGACCTCGAAGCCGCCCCCGGCCCGGGGACGTACGGCGGTGACGGTCCGTTCCTCCACCGGCGGCGCCGCGTTGGCGGCGAACCAGAGGCCGTACGAGGCGAAGAAGCCGACCGGCAGCGGGACCCCGTGCCGGGCCTCCACCCCCTGGGCGGCCGCGTAGGCCGCCAGTCCGTACGCGCCCTTGGGGTCGGACAGGTTCGACGCCCACGGCTCCGACTTCAGGAACATGCCGGGCGGCATGCCGTCCCGCCAGGCCGCCATCGGCCGCCCGAACACCCGGGGCCGGAGGCCGGCCCCCGCCGCGTGCGAGGCGATCGACAGGCCGTACGGGCCCGCACCCACAACTACCAAGTCCTGCATGGAAGTTCGCCGCTCTCTCTGTTCTCTCGGGGTCGGACGGACGCGCGGACCGGCGTCGGTCAGCGCGGTACGGGAGGCGTGGTGCCGTCCGGGGCGCGCCGCCGCTGTCGTACGCCCGACAGGAGCGACCGCGGGGGCGCGGTACGGGGCCGGTGCCTCAGCCGGCGTACGCCGCCGCGCGCCGCGTGCCGGAGCCAGGCGGCGGTCATGGCGTACGCGGGCCACGGGTCGTCCCGCGCGAACCACGCCGTCTCCGTGCTCACCGCCCGGACCCGCCGGGGCCCGCGCGCCGGACGCCGGTCCCGGCGCCCCGCCGAGGACAGCGCGGACAGCAGCGCGTAGTTCTCGACGACGAAGGTCCGGCCGTACGCGGGCACCGGGGCCGGGACGGGCCGCCCGGTGAGGTCCAGATGCAGCGCCCGTACGACGTCCGTGCCCGACGGGTCGGTGAAGAGACGGAACTGGGCGCCGGGCCGCGGGTTGAAGTCGAGCAGGTGGTACGCGCCGGTGGCGGCGTCGAGCCGGAAGTCGAGATCGACGATGCCCCGGTACCCGAGCGCGGCGACCACCTCGCCCGCCAGCCGCTCCACGGCGGGGTTGGGCAGCCACCGGCCGACGGCCGTCATCCCGGCCCCGACCGGCCACGACCGCTCCTTGCGGCCGGTCGCGCCCATCAGGAGCGTGCCGTCACGGCCGCAGTAGCCGTGGAAGAACCAGTCGAGATCGCGCCCCACCGGCAGCAGTTCCTGGAGCAGCAGCCGGCTCCCCGCCTCCGCGCTGCGCCCGAACAGTTCCCCGGCCTCCCTCGGCGAGCGCACCACGACGGTGCTGCGCAGCCCGGAGCCCTCGGGCAGCAGCCACGGCCTGCTCCACTTCGCGACCACCGGCAGCCCGAGCGCCCACGCCGCCCGCGCGGCCTCCTCGCGGTCACCGGGCACGACCGTGCGGGGGTGCGGCAGCCCGAGCGTGCCGCAGATGGCGGCCAGCTCCCCCTTGTCGGCGACCCGCTCAGGCAGGCCTGACGGCTGTTCAGGCAGGAGATAGCGGCCGGCCAGCCGGGGCCTGAGCCGGGCGACCGTGATCGCGCTCAGATCGTCCAGGGGGACGAGGACGGCGGGGGTGCCGAGCCGCTCCGAGAGCCGCAGCAGCAGACCGTACGGCTCCTCCCCCTTCTCGGCCACCGTCACGCTCCGCAGATAGCGGGACCTGGCGACCGGGCTGCGCGGCGACTCGATCACCGCGTGCACCGTGATTCCGGCCCGGCCGAGGGATCTGACGGCGCCAAGGGTTCCGTGATGAAACGGATTCGGGTCGAGCCGCACAAGCACAGCGGGGACGCTGATGTCAAAGCTCGCCACGGTGGTGTCCTTCATTTTCGATGACCCATGCGAGGGGTGAAATTCCCGAACGGTCTAGTGAAAGGGCGGACCGGGTTCCCGATCGGCTCATTAGAAATACTTTTGGGAGCAGTGCGGTACGGAACGTCCCCTCATGAGGAGCACATATGTCCTATCGACGTCGACGGCTGATCAGCACCTGGCTGGGTGTCATCACGGCCGGCCTCCTCGCTTCAGGTTCCGTGCTGCCGATGGCGAGTTACGCCGCCGGTCCCGACGCACCCGGAAGTCCCGAACCACCGGAAGTGGTTTCACCGGCGGTCGGCGCGTACCTCGACTACGGTCCCGAGGGCGTCCGCCGTATCGCCGGTATGCAGAAGTGGCTCGGCGGTACGGAACTCCGGGTCGGGCACACGTACCTCCCGGGGGACGTGTGGTCCAACATCGAGGGCAGCCCGAGCTTCGTGCGGGACTGGGCCGAGTGGAAGAAGGCCCGCGCCGACCGCGTCTTCGTGCTCAACGTCCCCATGCTCGAACGCAACGAGGGCCGGGTCCCCGACCAGGTCGTACGCAAGGAGCTGCGCCGGGGCGCGCGGGGCGACTACGACCGGCACTTCGAGGTCCTGGGCCGGCGGCTGGTCTCGCTCGGTGTGCCGGACACGGTCGTCGTGCTGGGCTGGGAGATGAACGGCACCACGTACACCCATCGCTGCGGTCCCGACCCGCAGGCGTGGAAGGCGTACTGGAAGCGGATCGTCGGAGCCATGCGGGCCGTGCCCGGCCAGGAATTCCGTTTCGATTTCGCTCCGAACCGCGGAAAGGACGCCATTGCCTGGACCGAGTGCTATCCGGGCGACGACGTCGTGGACATCGTGGGAATGGACTCCTACGACCAGCCGCCGGGACGGACGTTCGACGAGCAGGTGAATGAGCCGTACGGACTCCGTAAGCATGTGGAGTTCGCCGCTGAACATGGAAAGGTTATCTCCTATCCGGAGTGGGGCCTCTTCCGCAACGGTGACAACCCCGCGTACATGCGCGGCATGCTCAAGTGGATCGAAGAGCACCGGCCGATGTATCACACGCTCACGGATTACTGCCCGCACGGTGTCTGGCAGTGCGCCGAGAATCCGCGGTCCTCGAAGGTGTTCCGTTCCGCGCTGTACGGGCTGAAGCCGGAGCCGAAGCCCGAACCCGAGCCGAGCGTCCCGCCGGTCACGGAACCGAGCACGCCGCCGGTCACGCCCGTCCCGGAGCCGAGCGTCCCGCCGGTCACCGGGCCGAGCACGCCGCCGGTCACGCCGGTGCCCGAGCCCAGCACCCCGGCGAAGCCCGAGGCGCCCTCGAACTGCAAGGCGCTGACCCTGAGTTCGTGGATCGAGGCCCTGCTCGGGAAGAAGGTCTGCCTCCGCTTCGGCGGCTGGGAGCGCTGGCTTTCCTGACCGGTCGTCATCGCGGCGGCGGCGAGGGCCTGTCCCGGGTCATGTCCCGGGCCGTCCCTTGCCGTCGCCGCGGCGCGTCCGCCTCGCCAGGCCCGCCTTCATCGCCGGCAGCCGCTCGTTGACCAGGACGGCGGCCCGGCCGCGCGCGGCGGCGCGGGCGGCGACCAGCCGGAGCGACGGGGCCAGCAGAGCGCGTGCCAGCAGCAGCCGTTGGTTGCAGACGGTCTCCGGGCGCCAGTGGTGCTTGTACGGCTCGTTGCCGCGCAGCATGCTCAGCGTCGTACACCCACCGACTCCACCGGCCCCGCCGGCCCCGCCGCCGCTGATCCGCCGGGCGCTCTCCCGCAGCAGCATGGTCGCGACGTCGACCTTGCGGTCGCGCAGCATCGGGTCGGCGCCGTACAGATAGCCGCCCGCGAGCCGCGGTGACATCAGGGTGAGGTCGGCGGCCACCACCTCGCCCGCGAGCCGGAACTCGGTGACCATCGCGTCGCCGCACTCGACCATGGACCGGGCCGACCGGGTCAGATGCTCCGCGAAGCGCGCGCTGAGGTGCTCGGGGGTGACGCCGCGCCCCTGCCACTGGAGCCGGTGCAGTTGGAGGAGCCGTGCGACGGCGGTCGGGACCTCGTCCACGGGTACGACGCGTTCCTCGATGCCGAGGGAGTCGATCTTGCGGATCTTGGCCCTGGCGCGCTGGGCGCGGGACGACGGGAGACGGCCGAGCAGTTCGTCCATGGGGACGGCGGGCAGTTCGAGACAGAGCGAGTCCACCAGCCGGTCGCGGGCGCCGTCCCAGCAGTCGTAGACGCGTTCGGCGGCGGCTCCGGGCCGTACCTCTCGGAGGTCGATGACGGCGGTGCGCGCGGCGGTGGCGAGCGCCTTCGCGAGGGCCTGGGCCGCGCTGTCGGCGCAGTCGTCGTCGAGCAGGACGTCGGAGAAGTCGGAGATGGAGCCGCCGAGTTGGACCAGGACGGGGAACGGCCGGTGGACCAGCGTCAGCGGGGCCGCCGCGACGAGGGTGCCACCACGGCGTACGAGGACGACACGGAGCCGGCCGGGCGTGCCGTACGACAGCCACCAGGAGTGCAGCCAGGCGTGGCTCTGGAAGGGGGTGGCCGTGGCGCAGCGTCGGTGGAGCGCGGTCCACTCGGCCGCGAGCGCGCCGAACCGGTCGGGGTCCCGGCAGATCTCGGAGGTCAGGGCGGTGAAGGTGCCTCTGCCGACGGGCGCGACCGGGGCCGTGCCCGTACGCACAAGGCGCCTGGTGGTCGATTCCGTTGCCATCACACGCTTTCTGTCTGCGGCACGGGTGCCGTCGATGGACCGGGGACCGACGCGTGCGCCTCGGCGGCCCGCCGGCGCTTCGGACGGACCAGCAGTCCGAGTCCGCCGAGCAGTCCGCCGGCGGCGGCGCCGACGAGCGCGGCCAGCGGCGCCGACGGTGACACGGGGCTGGTGGGCTTGACCGCGCGGGAGAACTGGACCACCCGGACGTTCGTACTGCCCTGCATCTGCGTGCCGTTGAGGACCAGCGAGCGCGCGACGCCGTCCGCCATGCTGACGGCCGCCTGCCGGCCGCTCGACGTGGCGGTCACGGAGATCATCGGGGCGTCCGGCGAGGTGACGGTGGTGACGTTCTCCTTGAGGACCTTCGAGGAGACCCCGGCCCACACCTGGGCGTCGCCGACGGCGGCGACCTGGGAGGCGACCCGCCCGTACGCCTGCGCGAAGCCGAGGGCCGCGGCCGGGTCGGCCTTGTCGGTCGGTACGACCAGTACGTAGCTGGTGGCGGAGTACTGCGGCGTACGGAGCATGCCGTACCCACCGCCCGCGAGCGCCCCGATCAGGACGCCGACCGGCACGATCCACCAGACGGGCAGGGCCCTGATCCTCGACAGGACGCGGCCGGGCCGGGCGCCCGCGCGGCGCCCGCCGCTCTCGTTCTCGGTCATCGTCGAACTCACTCCTCGGGGGTGGCCGGGCGGCGGACGGGGCGCCCGGAGGAGCCGCCGTTCCGGCGCAGGGCGTGGTCGTAGACGGACATCAGCTGTTCGGCACTGCGGGAGATGTCGTAGTGGCGGGCGGCCGGCGGTACCGGCAGCCGGTGGGAGCCGTCGCCCATGAACCGCCCCTGGTACGTGGCCAGTTCGGCGACAAGGTCCGTGACCGTCCCGCCGATCTGGCGCGCTCCGGGTGCCGCGTCGGCGGGCAGGTCGGTGAGGGCGGGGCAGGTGACGTGCAGGACGGGCAGCCCGGCGGCCAGGCCCTCGACCACGGCGAGCCCGAAAGCCTCTTCCTCGGAGGTGGACACGAAGAGGTCCATGGCGGCGAGAAGTGACGGCAGGTCAGGTCCGTTGTCGGTGCCGGGATTCGGTGGCGGGTCCTCGCACGCGCCGTGCAGCAGTACGCGGTCGGCGGCCCCCGACTCCGTTGCCAGGGAGCGCAGTCGGTCGCGCTCCGGACCTTCGCCGACCAGCAGGAGGCGGGCGGCGGGCAGGGCGGCGACGGCCCTGACGAGGGTGTCGAAACGTTTGCCCGTACTGAGCCTGCCGACGCCGCCGACGACGAACGCGTCCGCGGGCAGGCCGAGTTCGGCCCGCGCCTTCTGCCGGGCCGTCTCGTCGTAGGCGAAGCGCGGCACGTCGATGCCGTTGGGTACGACGTGGATACGGTCGCGGCGTACGCCCCAGCGGCGCAGCCGGTGCGCGACGGTCGTCGAGACGGCGACGGTCGCCGTGCCGAGGCGTTCGCTGCCGAGGTAGAGGGCGCGGGCGCCCGCGGTCAGCGGGCGGCCCTCGATCTGGTGGGCGCCGAGCGAGTGCTCGGTCGCGACGACGGTGCGCACGCCCGCGAGGCGCGCGGCGAGGCGTCCGTACACACAGGCCCGGTAGAGGTGCGTGTGGACCAGGTCGTAACGGCCGTCCCTGATCAGCCGCGTGAGCCGGGGCAGCGCGCCGAGGTCCCGGTTGCCTCTTATGCCGAGGTCCGTGACGGGGAAGCCGTCGGCGGTGATGCCTCGTGCGACGGCGCCCGGGTTGGTGAGCGTGACGACGGCGCTGTCGGTGGGCAACTGGCGCAGCAGAAGGCGTAGTTGCTGTTCGGCGCCGCCGATGCCGAGGCCGGTGATGACATGGAGCACCTTCACGAGGCGCCGCCGTCGCGCACGGTGGTCCCGACGGCCCGGGCGCCGGAGTACGCGTCGTACGGGACCGGCTCGCGGCGCCGGCCGTGCAGCGCGCGCTTGAGGAACAGCCGGGGCGCGGTGTCCTCCTGGCCGATGTGGACACGCGGCAGGGCGAACAGACCGGTGAGCGGGCCGGGGCTGATGCCGACCGCGTACCGGTAACCGGCGTCCCGTACGGCGGTGACGGCGCGCTCGTCGACCGTGCCGTACGGATAGCAGAACCCGGTCACCTCCTTACGGACGATCGCGCTCAGCGCCTCCCGGCTGCCGCGCGTCTCCTCGTCCAGCAGGGCGTCGTCGGCCTCGGTGAGATCGGTGTGGCGCAGCCCGTGCGAGCCGACCTCCATGCCCGCCGCCGCTGCCTCGCGGATGCCGTCCTCGTCGAGGAGGGGCTTGCGCGGGCCGAGGCTGTCCCATGCGTTGGTGCCGCCGAGGCGGCCGGGGAGCACATAGACGGTGGCGGTGAACTCGTACCGGTGCAGCAGCGGCACCGCGTTCGTGAGGAAGTCGGCGTAACCGTCGTCGAACGTCAGCCCGACGAGTCCGGCGCCGCGGCCCTCCGCGCGGGCGACGAGCAGTCGCTCCATGCTGACGCCGGTGAGCCCGCGGCGGCGCATCCAGCGCAGCTGTCGGTCGAGCCGGTCGGGGGAGACCGTCACACGGTAGGGGTCGTCGGTCGGGTCGGTGATCGAGTGGTACATGGCTGCCCACAGGGGGCCTGCGGAGACCGTGTCAGCGGACATCGATGAGCTTTCGTGTGGCGGAGCGGACAAGGGAGTTGATCTCGGGTGCCTGCAGGGCGCGGGCGATGACGAGGAACACGGCGGCGACCACCAGGCAGGCGACGGCCGCCGCCGGCACGGGTGCCGGGATGAGGGCGCCGCAGAGCCATCCGGCGCCGGTGGCGGCAGCGGCGGCGGCGCTGAGTTTGACGAGCCCTCCGGTCATGTGGCGGACGCGCACGGGGACGCTGTGCCGGGCGACGCCGTGCAGCAGCAGTACGGCCGTGACGGTGATGCCCAGCGCGTTGCCCGCCGCGATGCCGAGGACGCCCCAGGCGCCGACGAGCAGTGCGCCGCCCGCCGTGGTGAGGGCGAGGCCGACGAGCATGGCGAGCGCCGGGAACCACAGGGGGCGGGCCGCGGAGAAGTAGCAGCGGACAAGGGCACCGACGAGGGTGTGGCCGAGCAGCCCCAGTGCGTACACACGCATCACGGCGGCGGTGGCCGCCGTGTCCGCCCGGTCGAAAGCACCGCGCTGGAAGAGGATTTCGATGATCTGCGGGGCGCACGCGATGACAGTCGCGGCGCCCACCAGCACGATGACACCGGCGAGGGCGAGGTCACGCTCGACGCGCCGCCTGGCCCGGTCGGTGTCCCCGGCCGCCATGGCGCGCGCGACGACCGGGAAGGTGACCGTGCAGAGCATCAGGGACAGGACCATCGGCATCTGCGCGACCTTCTGCGCGTAGTTGAGATGCGAGATGGCGCCGGCGGGCAGAGGGGCGGCGAGGAAGCGTTCGATGAGGACCTGGGACTGGCGGGTGAGGGCGAAGACGATGACGGGGGCGAGGAGCCCGAGGGCGACGAGCGGCCGGGCGGCGCCGCCGGGCTGTTCACCGGGCGGGTCGTGTGCCGGGGGCTGCTCCTGCTGTTCCCGCTCCTTTTCCTGCTGCTCCCGCTCCTGCTCCTGGACTGCCGTCGCGCGGCGCTCGCGCAGCCGGCGCAGGACGACCGGCGCCTGGACGAGGACCATGAGCACCCCGCCGACGGCGACCCCGGCGGCCGCCGCCCGCACCCCGAGCCGGTCGCTGAGGATCAGCATCGTGGCGATGATGCCGATGTTGTACGCGACGTAGATCATCGCGGGCGGTACGAAGCTGCCGTGCGCCCGCAGCGCGGCGCTGCAGTACCCGGCGATGCCGAAGCTGAAGGCGCAGGTGGCCGTCAACCGGGTGCAGTCGACGGCCAGTTGGGTGTCGGGGAGGCCGGGGGCCAGCAGGGCGACCACCCAGGGCGCCGCCAGCATCAGCAGGACGGCGCCCGCGCTGAGCGCGAGCAGCAGACTCGGCAGGGTCGTACGCAGCAGGGCGTGCACGGGGTCGCGGTCGCGCGCCGACCCGCTGTCGGGCGGCAGGTCTTCGAGGAGTGGGCCCTGCGCGGCCCGGCGGGCGAGCGCGAGGCTGAAGGCGGGGACGAGGATGAGCGCCATCGCGTCCTCGATGAGCAGCGTCGACGCGACTTCGGGAACGGTCCAGGCGACGAGGAACGCGTCGGTGCCGGGGCCGGCGCCGTAGAGATGGGCGATGGTCTGGTCGCGTACGAGACCGAGCACCGCGCCGGCGGCGGTGAGGAGGGCGGTGACCAGCGCTGCGCGGGCGAGGAAGCGGTTGGAGAGATAGGCACCGCGACCGCTGTCCGGATCGGCCGTCGGGGCGGCGGCCTTCGTGTCGGGCGGCGGCGGCCCGGCGGGCGGTGACGCCGGGGCGGGGGCGGGCGTAGGCGCGGATACGGACGCGGGCGGCGGGCGGCGGCCGGGGACGGCGGGCTCGGTCGCCCGGCCGGGCTCGGCGGGCGGCGACTGGGTCGCGCCGGTCAGATCGGTCAGATCGGTCATGCCGCACCGGCCCCCGACTCGACGCCTCCGCGCGCGACGTGACCGGCGGCCGCGCCGGACGCGCCGCCACCGTCTCCCCCGGCCTCGGCCCGCCGGTCGAGCGCCCACCACGCGGCGAGGCCGAGCACGACGGCGGTCAGCACCGTGGAGGGCCCGCCGATGTCCGCGTAACCGAAGTCCACCAGCTGCCAGATCAGCAGTCCGGCGCCGACGAGCGCGCAGTCGACGCCCGTACGTCCGCGCCGCGCGCCGGGCAGTCGCCGCAGTGCCAGGACGAGCAGCGCCGCCCAGCTCCCGGCCAGTGCGAGCAGGCCGACGAGCCCCTGTTCGCTGAGGATCAGCAGATACATGTTGTGCGGCGAGAGCAGCGGCTGGCGCTGGAAGCCCATCCCCGCGCCGGCCGTGTCGCTGCCCGACGACAGCGCGATCGAGGAGTGGCTGTCGCGGTAGGCGGGGAAGCCCTTCAGCCCGACGCCGGTGACGGGGTCGGTGCGCCACATCCCGGCCGCCGCCGCCCACATCGTGTACCGGTCGGTGACCGACCGGTCGGGCGCCTCGGTGACTTCGGTGATGCTGCCGAGCCGGTCGGAGACCAGCTGGGAGCCGATGCCGAGTCCGCCGACGAGTACGACGCCGAGCGCCGCCGCCACGAGCGCGACGCGGGCCGCGCGGCGCAGCCCGGAGAGCGCGAGTTGCAGGGTGACGGCCACGACCGTGGCGATCCACGCGCCCCGGCTGAAGGAGAGCACGAGCGGCAGGAACAGCAGCGCGGCGCAGCCGAGCGCGGCGGCGCGCTGTCCGCGCGGGACGTCCCGCCGGCCCGCCGGTCCCGTCCCCGCGCCCAGGGCCAGACCGACGGCGGCGACCAGGCCGTACGAGACGACGGTGGCCATGCCCATGACGTCGGTGGGGCCGAACGTCCCGACCGCGCGGACGTCTTCACCCATGTACGAGGCGCCGGTGCCGGTCAGGTACTGGACGACGCCGATGAGTCCCTGCACCAGCGCGAGGGCCACCATCGACCAGGCGACGAGCCGGAAGTCCCGGCGGTTCCTGATGAGCAGCAGCAGCGCGCCGGGCACCAGCACGAAGATCTGGAGGTAGCGCGCCACGCCCGGCAGGCTGGACGCGGGGTCGTACGACGTGATCGCGGCGGCGCACACCCCGAACACCGGAAGTCCCAGGACCAGCGCGGTCGTTCGGGTCAGCGGCCGGGCGCGGTCGCGCAGCGCCCGTAGGAGACAGAAGACGACCAGCAGCGCGGACGCGGCGTCGGCGACCGTCCCGGAACCGGCCGACCCGTCCCCGGAGGGGCCCGTCACCGGGACGGCGAGGAGCGCCACGACCGCCAGGACGGGCAGCAGCGGCGCGTCCCGGCGCAGCGCGTCGCGCCAGTCCCGTGGGACGGACGCGGTGGCCGGGAGGGGGTCGGACTCGGTGCGGGGGGCCAGGAGCAGCGCGCCTCGGGCGTCGGCCACGTCAGCTCCCCGCCGGGCGGACGAGCGAGAGTGCGGTTCGGATGATGATGCACACGTCCTGCCACAACGACCAGTGGTCGATGTAGTGGTTGTCGAATCGGGAGCGGTCCTCGATGGAGGTGTCCCCACGCAGCCCGTGGACCTGCGCGAGGCCGGTGATACCGACGGGCATCCGGTGGCGGGCCGCGTAACCGGGGTGCGTCTTGCTGAAGTTGGCGACGAAGAAGGGGCGTTCGGGGCGGGGTCCGACGAGGCTCATGTCGCCGCGCAGGACGTTCCAGATCTGGGGCAGCTCGTCCATCGACGTACGGCGCAGGAGATGGCCGACCAGGCTCATCCGCCGGTCGTTGGCGACCGACCAGCGGGTGGCGGCCTCGTGGTCGTCGGCGGGGCGCAGGGTGCGGAACTTCAGCAGGGTGAAGGGGCGGCCGTGCTGCCCGACGCGTTCCTGACGGAACAGCACTCCGGGGCCGTCGAGGAGTCGTACGGCGAGCGCGCAGGTCAGCAGCACCGGTGAGATCGCGAGCAGGACGGGGGCCGCGACGGTGATGTCGAGCAGGCGCTTGGCGAGGGTGCCGCGGCGTGCGGTGGGCGGGTCGACACGGCGGCAGGTGAAGCCCCAGACGTGCTGCGACATTCCGCCGCGACCGCCGGCGCCGTAGCCGCCGCCGACGAACCAGGTGGCGCAGCCGTACTCGTGGAAGAGCGCGACGAGCCCGGACCTGTCGGCCCCGGCGCCTGCCGTACTTCTCGTGGCGTCGACGAACACCGCCTGCTGGACGCCGTTCTGGATGACGGCGCGGTGGATCTCCTCGATGGTGGTCAGCACGGGGAGCGCCGGAGCGAGCTGGTCCGCGTCCACGTCGGCGTCCGGGTCGGATGGCGGCCCGTCGCCGCGTACGGGGGCGACGATCCCGACGGGCCGCAGGCCGTACTCGGGGTGCCGGGCCAGCAGCGCGGCGAGCCGTCGGCCCGCCGGCCCCGTGCCGACGACGAGCGCGGAACTCAGCCGGTTCCGCGCCGTGCGCCGCCGGTGTCCGTGGACGACGGCCCGGCAGCAGCAGACGGCCAGCAACTGCGCGCCGCTGCCGGCCAGCAGGGCGGTGAGGTCCAGCGCGTGCGCGGGAAGGAGCGCGGCCAACACCGCACCGGCGGCGCACCACGCGACGAGGACGCGCGCGGCCAGCGCGGGGAGTTCGTCCAGGGCGGTGCGCGGCCCCGACGGGCGGTAGAGACCGGCGTACGCGTTGAGGACGGTGACGCACACCACGAGCTGTGCGATCAGCACCGTGTGGCGCTGTTCGGAGCCGAGTACGACGGTGCTCAGCAGGGCGGCCGCCCAGTCGGCGGCGATGAGCGGCAGCGCGAAACGCAGGGGCGCGGCCGTACGGCGGCGGGGCGGCAGCGCGAGACGGTCGGTCGCCTCGCGCTGGGGTGCGATCGAGACGAACCCGAGGGACGGCTGTCCGGTGGCGGTGACGGTCGCCGGACCGAGCGCGCCGAGTGCGCCGGGGGCGTGAGGGGCGTGGGGGCCGCCGGGGGCGTGGCTTCTCGAGCCCCGGCCTCGCGGCCCGGCGCCCGCGGCCGGGTGCCCTGTCGGTCCGCGCCCCGACGGTGCGGGGACGCTGGTGCTTTCCGTGGTCACTGAGCGATCGGCTCCCTGCGCTCGGAGCGCGGCACGGCGGCCACGTCGCGGTACACGTCCGCGACGGCCCTCGCGGTCTGCCGCACGTCATAGGTGCTGAGTACGTGCTCGTGGCCCTGGCGGCCGAAGGTCTCGCGCAGGGGCCGGTCGCGCAG
Source organism: Streptomyces sp. NPDC057307 (assembly GCF_042667665.1). Classification (NCBI taxonomy): domain Bacteria; kingdom Bacillati; phylum Actinomycetota; class Actinomycetes; order Kitasatosporales; family Streptomycetaceae; genus Streptomyces; species Streptomyces sp. NPDC057307. The sequence continues at coordinate 14,831 of NZ_JBHUZM010000018.1, forward strand.
CAGCGCGGTGATCGCGGTGGCCGTCGCGGCGTGGTCCTCGGGCGGGGTCAGACAGTGCTCCCGCTGGCCGGGCGGCAGGCTCTCGCGCGCCCCGTCCACGTCGCTGAGCAGTACGGCGCGCCCGCTGGCCATGGCTTCGAGCGGCGAGACCGCCATGCCCTCCCAGCGGGACGGCAGTACGACGAGATCCGCGGCCCGGTACCAGGGCGCGGTGTCGCGTACGGCTCCGGTGAAGAGCACCGACGGCGGGGCGCTCGCGTGCAGCCGCTCGGCGTCGGGGCCGTCGCCGACGAGTACGAGACGGGCCAGGGGCACTTCTTTCAGGACCAGCGGCCAGGCCCGGAGCAGGATGTCCTGGCCCTTCTGCCGGCAGAGCCGGCCCACGCACACGACGAGGGGCGTGTCGGGCGGGAGTTCGGCCAGCCGGGGCAGCGCGGCGCGGGCGGGTCCGGTCGGGGCGAGTCCGTCGGCGGTGTCCGCCGGACGGAAGCGGTCGGCGTCGACGCCGTTGTGGACGACGGCCCAGGGCGCCCGTACCCCGGCGCGCTCGCCGCGGTCGCGCTCGGCCTCGCTCACGCAGACGACGCGGGCGGTCCAGCGGGCGGCCAGGCGTTCCCAGCCGCGGGCGAGAACCGCCGTCGTACCGCTGACGGCCTCGAACGACCAGGCGTGCGGCTGGAACACGGTCGGGACGCGTCCCCGTACGGCCAGGCGTCCGGCGAAGCCGGCCTTCGCGCTGTGCGCGTGCAGCACGTCGGGCCGGATCCGCCCGGCCAGTTCGGCGACCCGCCGGATCTCGGCGGGCAGTCCGAGGCCGGGGTCGCGGGTCGCGTGCCAGACCTCGGTCTCGGCGCCCAGCGCGGCCACGTCGGCCATGAGCGGTCCGTGGTCGGGGCAGGCGACGACGACCCGCATTCCGGCGGCGACCTGCGCGCGTACGAGATCGGCGACGACCCGGCCCACTCCTCCGTCGACGGGCTGGACGAGATGGAGAACGGTGAAGCCGGGACCCGGACTGTGCCTTGGTGACCGCACGCGCAACTCACTCCACTCGTGGTCTCTGGTGTCGTGGATCGGACAATCCGTTAAACCCGGAAGCGCCGCTGAAGCGCCGCCGAGTGAGCCGGCTCAGCGCCGCGCGTCCACCGCTACGAAAAACGCGCCGAGCCAGATCGAGTCGCGCCCGGTCCGGAAACTTACGTTCATAGTGTCGCCTCCCGGGACGAGCGCTTCACGCAACTCGAAGACATCGGAGTCATATCCAAGAGTGTTCTTGTAAGCGGGTAGTCGTTTAATCTGATTGGATCCGTCATCAGCAATACTTGAATTCATCACATCGGAGGCCGGATTCGCGCGGTCGCCGATCGAACGCGCCTTCCCGCGTCCCGTCCCGACGGTCAGCGAATCGCCGTCCGTACCGGAGTCCCCGTCGTAGGAGACGATCCCGATGGAGCCCGTACCGCGAGCCGGCGTCGGCAGCTTCCCGAGGTCGGCCCGCAGTTCCCGGTGCCGGTCGTCGAGCGCCTCGAAGCCGTCCCAGACCACCAGATGACGCAGCGGGTCCTCGGGCCGCTCGTACGCGACGACCATCGTCCAGCCACCCCACGCGCCCGCCGCCGTCCTCCCCATCGCGACGTTGATCTGCGCCACCGTGTACATGCCCGAACCCGCCGACCGGACCAGCGGCGTGATGTCGGCCGACGCCTGGTAGGCATCGGCGCCACCGGCCGTACGGTGGCCGACCAGCGTGTCGGACAGGACTTCCTTGTACGCGCCACCGGGCTCGGCGATCAGTACGCGGCCGTTGTCCTCCGGCGGCTTCTGCTCACCGACGCGCAGGTTTCCGCCCCAGTAGAGCCGGGCGTAACTCACCTTGGCGCCGGCCGGTACGCGCAGTTCACCCCGGGTCGAGTTGTAGGTGTTCGGGTCCTTGTCGAGGTCCGTGTAGAACATGTCGTACTGATCGTTGGACGCCGTGACGCTGTCCCGCGCGACCCGGCAGGCGTCGGCGTCGGCGGGACTGACGGGGGTGAACACGCCCGTGGTACGGCAGGTGATGGCCGAATTGGCCGCCCGGACGATCCCACCGTGCTGCACGGCGTGATAGCGCTCGCCGAACGGAATTCGACTGCCCTCTTCGGTGGGCGCGGCCGACGAGACCGAGGTCGGAGCCATCGCCACCGCGGACACTGTCGCCGTCGCCGTCACGGCGAACAGGAGACCGCGCCTTACAGCATGAACCGCGCTATCGCGCATGGAGACTCTCCGACCCGAAGAATGAATCGACAGTGCACCCTTACAGAGCGCGGACTGAAAATCACGTGAGACGCGCGGACCGTACCAAAGCACGGTCGCTTTCCCGGAATCTGGCCGTTCCCAAACCCCTTCCCACGGCCTTTCGAACTCTTCGGGGGATCCGGCGTTTCCCGAACGGCCGCCGGTCGTTGAGCCTGTCGCACCATTGGTAAATCGAAAGGATATGGTGATGAAGCGAGTCGCTAAGTCCGTCGTCCTGGCATCGTCGAGTGCCGCCCTTCTCCTCGCCGGTGCCGGCATGGCTTCCGCCAGCGCCGGTGCCGAGGGTGTCGCGGCCAACTCCCCGGGCGTCCTCTCCGGCAATGTGGTCCAGATCCCGGTCCACGTGCCGATCAACCTCTGCGGCAACACGGTGAACGTCGTCGGCCTGCTCAACCCGGCCTTCGGCAACACCTGCGTCAACGCCTGACCTCTGAAGAGGCTCCCCGAGCGCTGCTTCAGGCACGGCCGGGTCCGACAGCACCGCTGTCGGACCCGGAACCGTTTCTTCACTCATTCGGACCGCAACCGATCAGCACGCCCCGCGTTGATCGGTAAGTCGGGCAACTGCGCCCGTAACGCCATTCCCTTAAGACCGAGGAGCTCATCCCCATGTCGCGTATCGCCAAGGCTGTTGTTCTGTCCTCCGCGGCTGCCGCCGCCGTCGTCGGCGCCTCCGGTGCCGCCATTGCCGACAGTGGCGCCCAGGGCGCGGCTGTCGGTTCCCCGGGTGTCATCTCCGGCAACGCCGTCCAGGTCCCCGTGCACGTGCCCGTGAACGTCTGCGGCAACACCATCGACGTCATCGGCCTGCTCAACCCGGCCTTCGGCAACACCTGCGTCAACGCCTGACTCCGACAGCAGTCAGTCCTGCCGTCACCCACGGCAAGAGCCGCTCTCCGCACCGGGTACTCCGGGGGAGGGCGGCTCTTCCGTTGCGCCCCACCGCACTCCGCTGTGCGACGGCCTCCGCTGTACGAGGGCGGGGTCCGGCCACCCTTTCGGCGGCGACACGCGTCCCGGACGGGTGAGAATCCCCGGCCGCCCGGCCCAGGTCAGCGGGGGCGAAGCGGCCGATTGGCGGACACCGGGCGGCGCTCCCGAACGGTTGCGGGCCACGGCCCCGCGACCCACGGTGAAGACGAAACCCCCCGACGTGTCCTGAAAGGACCTTTTCATGCGTTCCCTCGTCTCTTCCCGCGCCGCAGCCGCCGCCGTCTGCGCCGCACTCGTCCTCGGCACCGCCGGCACCGCCGTCGCCACCACCGCCCACGAGACCCCGGCCGGTGTCGGTGCCGACGTGGCCCGCGCCCCGATCGCCGACGCCGAGGCCCTCAAGCAGCAGACGCAGACGCTGACTTCGCTGTCCGGCGCCATCACGCCGGTCACCGAGCTGCTCACGGCCGTCCTCGAGGCGGACAACGGCCAGATCGCCGCCGCGGACGTCCAGAAGCACCAGGCGGCCATCAAGAAGGCGCTGGACGCGGTGAAGAACACCGCGCAGGCCAACCCCGCCAAGCCGGCCGACCCCGCGGGCAACGCGGGCAACGCCAACCCGGTGAACGCCGTGGGCGCCGACCACAAGGCCCCGGCCGCGGCCGACGTGACGGCCCAGGCCGTCGCCTCCGTACAGAAGGCGACGGACGCGCTGCTCAAGGCGACGACCACGAAGGACGCGACCGCCGTCGCCACCCAGTCGAAGGCCGTCGTGACGTCGCTGGTCAACCTGACCACCACGGTCGTCATGAACGGCAGCCTGCCGGCCCCGAACCTGCCGGGCCTGCCCGAGCTGCCGAAGCTGCCGGGCGCCGAGGCTCCCGCGCCGGCTCCGGAGCTGCCGGGCGTGCCGTCGACGCCGAAGCTCCCGTAACACCGCGTACGCCGCAACGGCCGTACGGACCTCGTCAACACGGGGCCCGTACGGCCGTTCGTCGTGTCCGGCACGCTCGGAGATCGTTACTGAGGACGAGGTCAGTAAGCGAGAACCACCGTTGAGAGAAGGATTCACCATGAAGCCCTTGAAGGCCGCCGCTGTCGTCGCCGGTTCCGTGCTGGCGCTGGGCGCCGCCGCCCCGGCGTTCGCCGGCGAGAACCTCCCGATGAGCCTGAACGGCGGACTGGGCCAGGCCGCCGAGACGGTGACCAACCAGGAGAGGCTGGACCCCTCGGTGGTGAACACGAACGCGCTGGACCCGAAGAACGAGGGCTCGCTCGTCAACAGCCTGGGCGACGTGGCGAAGGGCCTGAACGGCGGCGCCAAGGACGGTAAGGGCAAGGGCACAGGCAAGGGCAAGGGCAAGGGCGGCGCCAAGAGCGGCAAGGGCGGCGCGATGCTCGGCGGGCTCCCGCTCGGTCAGTAGTACCGAAGGGGCACCGCTTCCGTACGACGGCGGCCGCCCGGAGTCACCGCACGCGAGTGCGGGCTCCGGGCGGCCGCTTCGTCTCTCGTACGGGGCCGGGCCGGGTCAGCCGGTCCAGAAGTCCCACCAGCGGGTCAGGACGAGCATCCCGATGGTCCCGATCCACAGCACCGGCAGCACCCAGTGGAACTCCCCCGCCGCGGTGCGCAGTCCCGCCGGCGCGGGAAGGATCCGGTGCGTGATGTTGTGCGTGGTGACGTAGGAGAACATGACGATCGTGGCGACCCACGCCAGCGAGCACCAGAGGCAGAGCGAGCCGATGTTGTAGAGCGACTGGTACTGCAGCCAGGTGCAGAAGCCGACGCCGAACAGCATCCCGGCGTTGAGCCCGAGCCAGAACCACCGCCGGTAGCGCGCCCCGGCGAGCAGCCCCGCGCCGACGCACATCACGACCGCGTACGTCGCCAGCCCCAGCATCGGATTCGGGAACCCGAACGCCGACGCCTGGTCGCTCGTCATGATGTTCCCGCACGACACCACCGGGTTCAGGCTGCACCCCGGCGTGAAGCCCGGGTCCTCCAGCAGCTTGAACTTGTCGATCGTGATCACCCACGACGCCAGCACACCCGCCGCACCCGTCACCACCAGCAACCACGCCAGCACCCGCCCCGCCCCGAAGCGGCGCGTCCCGTCCCGCGCGGGGTCGTCCTCGTAGCTGTCCTCGTGCCTGTCCTTGTACCTGTCCTCGTACCTGTCCGCGTCGGACGACGACGCGTTGTCGGTCAATGCTGTTGCCATGGTGTCCACTCCACGGTTCGGTCACGCATTCGAAGTAGCGTTTCAGCTGTCCCCCTCGACACGCCGGGCACAGTGACTCCGGGGTCGAGTACGGCGTTGCCAGAGCATGAACTCCGTCCGAGCACCCCGATGGCAGCGCCTCTCAGCGGTGCCCGAGCTCCGTGCCGAAGCGGTACCCCCGCCCACTCCGCCGACCCCGCCTCCGCCCACCGCCGCGCCGATCCCCACTCCCATCTACAGCGCTCTGGTACGGGAGTGGGGCGCGGCGGGACGTACGGTGCCCGCGAACGGCGGGTGAACCGGGGCGCGGGCCCGCGGGGGGGGTCGCGCTCAGCGCAGGCTGCTCACCGGCACCAGGCAGTGCGCGGCTCCGGTCAGCACGGCCTCGTCGCCGACGAAGGCGCGCAGCGTCTCCTCGCCGACCGGCTTGCCGGGCGCGCCCTCGGGCCACGGCTGGGTGGCGATGATGAAGTACACCGCGCCGGTCTCGCGCGCGTCCTCTTCCCACTCCGGCGGAACGGCGCACTGCGCCTTGAGGTACGGCATGGTCAGTACGGCCCGCCCGGCCTGTACGAGCAGCGTGATCGGAACGTTGGGCGACTTGGCCACATCGATCAGTCCGGCGCCGGTCCGGAGACCGACCTCCTTGATCACGGCGCGCATCGCCTCTTCCCCGGCCTCCGCGCCGTCACGGCCGTCGCCGAGTGAATAGGCCAGCAGGAAAGGCGGGTTGCGCTCGTCGTCGGAAGGCTCGCTGGTCCAGGGAATTACCGTGAGGGTGCCCAGCAGAGGGGCGTATTGCAGGCTTCCCTGCGCGGTGTTGGTAGAGGTCATGCTTCGGCACAGTAGCGGCCCGTGGGCGCCACAGGTGAGTTCGCGTCACCCGAGTGGCGGAGCATTCGTCCCTCTGTGCGACGGCGGCCGTTCGATACCCCCGTCTGCCGTGTGTTCGGCGCACGCTGATGTGTTGTCGGCCGTGGGAAGCTCGAAGCCACGGAAGGAATGAACAATGACGCCGAATCTCGCCGATCCCTCGTTCTGGCAACTGCCGCATTCCGAAAGGCTGGCGGGTTTCGCGCGGCTGCGTGCCGCCGGGGCGCCGCGGTACTTCGTGGAGCGGCCGGGGGGTCGACTGCGGCCGGAGCGGGGCTTCTACGCGCTGGTCAGGCACGCGGACGTGGTGGAGGCCAGCCGCGACGCCCAGGTGTTCGGCAGCGCGCCCGGCGTCACCACTCCCGAGCCGGCCCGCTGGGTGCGGGCGCTGTTCGGGGAGTCCCTGGTCAATATGGACGAGCCCCAGCACGCTCAACTGCGGCGTATCGTTTCCCGTGCCTTCACTCCGCGCATTCTCGCCGCGACGGAGGAGGATGTCCGCTCGGTGGCGAAGCGCATTGTGGACGACCTGCTCAGGGAGCGTCCGGCGGATTTCGTCACGGCCGTCGCGTCACGTATGCCGTTCGAAATCATCTGCAATCTGATGGGTATCCCGGAGAAGGAGCGCCCGTCGATCCTCGCGCAGGTGAATCGGGCATCCGTCGAAACCGGCGTCGCGCGTACGGTACGGCAGCGAATTCGCGTACCCGGAAAGGGCCTTCGTGCCCTGGCGTCCATGCAGGGAATGGTCGCCGACCTCGGGCGGCAACGGCGCAGGAATCCGACCGGGGATCTCATCTCCGCGCTCGTGAACGCCGATATCGACGGGCAGTCGCTGAACGGCCGCCAACTCGGCTCGTTCTTCTCGCTGCTGATGGTCGCCGGCGTGGAGACCACTCGTAACGCGATCGCGCACGGCATGTCCCTGCTGACCGACCATCCGGACCAACGGGCCCTGCTGCTCGACGACTTCGACCGGTACGCGGACGGCGCCGTCGAGGAGATCGTGCGCCATTCGACGCCGATCATCCAGTTCCGGCGCAGACTCACGCAGGACCACCGGATGAACGGCCACGACTTCCGGCGGGGCGACCGGGTGGTGCTGTTCTACGCCTCCGCCAACCGCGACGAGTCGGTCTTCACCGACCCGGACCGCTTCGACATCACCCGCAGCCCCAACCCGCATGTGGGGTACGGGGGCGGCGGGCCGCACTACTGCCTGGGCACGTTCCTGGCGAAGCAGGAGATGAAGGCGCTGTTCCGGGAGCTGCTGACCAGATCGCCCGAACTGCGCACCGTGGGAGCACCGGTGCTGGTGCCGTCGAACTTCGACAACCGGGTGCGCTCGATGCCGTGCGCGTTCGCGGGCGGCCACTGAGCCCTTCGACGTCCTTCGATGTCCTTCGACGGGGCGGGGGGGGCGCGTCGCTACGCGACGGCGTCCGCCGCCTCGGTCTCGACGTCCGCGAGACGCGTGAGGAACTCCGCGATCGTGGTGAGCTGCGCCTCGTCGTAGTCGGCGAGCAGTGCGCGCAGCCGCTTGAGCCGGGGAGCGTCCTCCCGCTCCAGCCACGCGGTGTTCAGCGACACGGTCACCCTGCGGCGGTCGTCCCGGCTGCGGGTCCTGGTGACGTAACCGACCTGCTCCAGGCGGTCGATCACGCCGGTGATGGTCCCCGACGAGCTGACCCCGGCGAGCCGGCCCAACTGCCCGGGGCTGAGCGGGCCGTGCAGGCGCAGCAGGTTGACGAAGTTCGCCTCCCACGTGCTGAGAGTCACCCCCGCCTGGGCCCCGACCTCGTGGTCGAACCGGGCGGACGCCGCCGCGTGCCGGAGTGCCGCGGCCTGCATGCGGTCGCACAGCGCGGCTGACGGGTTTGTCATCGACGGCCTCCCTGCTTAATCTGTCGTCACCACGACTTAGTCGTCCTGGCGACACAGTCGCTTCGGCGAGTCTCTCGCCGCTGCCATTTTACGCCGCCGGACCGGACAACCAGGGGGACCGTCATGACTGCCGAGAAGCTGGCCGTACAGCCCGAGAGCGACGGCGAGGTCACGGACGACACCGGGCAATCACCCCACCCGCGGCGGTGGGTGGCCATGGTCGTACTGATCCTGGCCTTCATGCTGGACCTGCTGAACGTCACGATCGTCAACGTCGGACTGCCGGCCATCCAGCGCGACCTCGACGCGAGCTCCACCCAGCTCGAGTGGATCTCCGCGTCGTATCTGCTGGCCTTCGCCGCCGCGCTGATCACCTTCGCGCGCGCCGGGGACCTGTGGGGCCGCAAGCGGGTCTTCCTGCTGGGGATCGTCGCCTTCGGCCTCACCGGGCTGTGGAGCGGCTTCGCGAACGGTCCGGAGGAGTTGATCGCCGCCCGCGCCGCGCAGGGGCTGGCCGCGGCGGCGCTCGCGCCGCAGGTGATGAGCATCCTGTTCACCCTCTTCCAGGGCCGCGAACGCGCCACGGTCTTCGGCACGTTCGGCATCGTCGCCGGGCTCGCCCAGGCCGGGGGCCTGCTGCTCGGCGGTGCCCTGATCGGCGCGGACGTCGCCGGGCTCGGCTGGCGCGCGGTTTTCCTGATCACCGTCCCGGCCGCCGCAGTGCTCGTGGCGCTCGGGGCCTGGCTGGTGCCGGAGAGCCGGGTGCCGGGCAGCGCGCGGCCGCGCTGGCTGTCGACCGGGGTGCTCACCGCCGGTCTGGTCGCGATGGTGTTCCCGCTGATGGAGGGCCGTACGTTCGGCTGGCCCTGGTGGATCTGGAGCTGCCTGGCCGCGGGTGTCCTGGCGGTGCTGGGGCTGGCGGTCGCCGAGCACCGGAGGCCGGCGTGGCGGGCGGGGGCGCTGCTGCCGATGGCGCTGTTCCGCAACCGGCTGGTCGTCACCGCGCTGACCGTGCAGTTGGTGGCCTTCGCCGCGTTCACCGGGTTCCTGCTGGTGTTCGTGCTGTGGCTGCAGAACGGGCACCACTATTCGGCGTTGGACGCGGGCGTGCTGACCATCGGCTTCTCCGCGGGCGGTCTGGCCATGTCCCCGTTCGTCGGGCGCCTCGTCGTCCGGTTCGGCCGCTCGGTGGTGGTGGCCGGGTGTCTGCTGGCCGTGGCGGGCACGCTGGCCGTGCTGTACGCGGCGCCGTCCGGGGCCACGGCGCCGGGGAGCGTGGACAGTTGGGCGCTGGTGCCGGGTCTGGCCGCGATCGGGGTCGGGATGAATCTCGTCATGCCGACGCTCAGCACGCTGTTCTTCTCGACCGTGCCGCCCGAGCACGCGGGTTCGGCGTCGGGCATCTACAGCACGAGCCAGCAGTTCGGGGCGGCTGTGGGGGTGGCCGGGATGGGCACGATCTTCTTCACCGTGGTGGACGGGGACGGGGGCGGTGACGCGTACGCGACGGCGTTCACGGCGAGCGTCCTGACGGCGACGGCGGCGCTGCTCGTCAGCGCGGCACTGAGCCTGGCGCTGGGCCGGCCTCCCAAGGACGCGGCCCGGTCCAAGGAGGCTGCCTAACCCGCCAGTTCGTCCTCCAGCCAGGTGCGGCCCCGGGTGCGGGCGCTGAGTCTGACCTCGCCCAGGGGGACGGCGAGGCGCTCCGCCTCGCGTCGTACCGCCGCCTCGGCGTCCGCGCCGACGTCCTCCAGGAAGCGGCACACGATCTCGCCGCTACTGTCCTGCGCCCAGCCGCCGACGACGCGGCCGTCCCACCACAGCGAGGGGCCGATGTTCCCGACCTTGTCGAAGAGGCGTGGGCCGTGGTCGCCGAGGAACCAGTCGCGTTCGTGCCAGCCCATCGGCGTGGAGTCGAGCGCGGGCAGCAGCGCGGCCCACGGCTCGGGCGGCGCGGTCTCCGCGAGGTCGTCGGGCAGGAGCAGACCCGTCGTACCGCCGCCGAGATCGACCTCGACCGGCTTCAGCTCCGTCAGCACCCGCTTGACCTGCGTCTTCGTCCACCCAGCCCACCAGCGCAGATCGTCGGCCGTCGCCGGTCCGAACGCCCGCAGCCAGCGCCTGGCCAGTTCCTCCTCCGCGCGGTGGGTGTCCCACGGTGCGAGGCCGCCGGGGAACCAGTCGGTCAGCGGGGCCCAGCGGTACTGGTGCGAGGCCCACGAGCCGCGTGGCCGGCCGCGTACGACACGGCCCTCGGCGGCGAGCAGGAGCAGCAGCCGGCTCGCGACCTTCTGGGTGCCCTCGTAGTCCTTGCCGGCCGACAGCACGACCTTCGTACTGAGGCGGGCGTCGTCGCCGGCGAGTTCGGCGGCCGTGGACTCACCGCGTGCGGCGAGCGCGCGCACGGCGATGCTCTCCGTCTCGGCCAGCCACTCGCGTACGCCCGCCTCGTCGTCCGCGACCCCCGACGCGGCCAGGAAGCCGAGCAGCTTGCGGCGTTCGCGCGCGGCCACCGCGTGCGAGCAGGCCGCCTGCATCACGGGGGCCACGTCGAGTGGGGTGACGAAGACGGTACGGCGCATACCGAGGAGGCGGATGAGGGAGCGGTCCTCGTACAGGGCGCGTTCCACGTCCCGTACCGCACCGCCGTTCGTCCGTGCCCAGGTGGCGACGTACACGGAAGTGGGGTCGGTGCTGTGCAGCGCCACGAGGGCGCGTGCCACCTCGACGGGACCGTCCGCGCGGGCGGCCACCGCGAGCCGATGCCGTACGCCCAGCCGTGCCCGCCGCTCCGCCACGTCGATACGCCGCACGTCCGCCACTCCTCCGCGTGTCCTCTTCCCTACGGGAAGGGAAGCGTACGGGCGAAGAGGGTCACCAGGATCAGCACCGCGGGGAAACAGGCGAGGAACATGGCGAAGGTGTAGCCCATGATGTCGCGCGCCTTGAGGCCGAGGATCGTCAGCGTGGGCAGCATCCAGAACGGCTGGAGCAGATTGGCGCTGGCCTCGCCGAGGTCGTACACGACGACGATCCAGCCCTGGTTCACCTGCAGCTGGTTGGCCGCCTCCAGGACGTACGGCGCCTCGATGACCCACTTGCTGCCGCCGCTGGGCACGAAGACGCCCAGCACCATGCTGTAGATGCCGATGAAGGCCGGATAGAAGAACTCGTTCGACACCGAGACCAGCCAGCCGGCGATGGTCTTGCTCAGCCCGGTGAAGGCGATCATCCCGAAGATGCCGCCGTAGAGGGGGAATTGGAGGAGAACGCCGGACGCGGCGGGTGTGCCCTCCTTGACGGCCTGGGCGAGACGGACGGGGCGCCAGTGCAGGATGAGGGCCAGCAGGATCAGGATGAGGTTGACGGTGTTGAGGTCGAGCGCGTTGAGCGGGTCGCCCTCGGCGAGGGCGAAGTGCCGTACGAGGTACCAGGCACCCAGCGCGAACAACAGGATCGCGAAGACGGGGCTGTACTCGATCCACTCCCCCGGCCGGCCGCGCCGCGTCTCCGCCCGCTTCTCGGCGACGCTCGGGCCCAGCTCGATACCGAGCTGCTCCGCGGTCTTCGCGCGCTCGGGGGACGGGGAGAGGAACCAGGCCATGACGACCGCGATGACGAAGATGATCGCCGTGGCGACCATGCCCTGCCACAGGAAGATGGTCTCGGTGAGCGGGATGAGCCCGCTGCCGCCGCGCCCGTCCGCGATGACCTCCTGGACGGCGGGCGGGCTCGATGCCTCACTGGCGACCTGGAGCGCGGCGGACCCCGACAGCCCCTGCGCCCAGACGGTCCCGAGCCCGAGGAAGGCCATCGCGCCGAGCGCCCGGTAGTCCACACCCTGGATACGCCGGGCTATCTCCTTGGCCAGGATCGCCGTGAAGATGAGGCTGAAGGCCCAGTTGAGGTACGAGGTCGCCATGGCGACGGCGGCGGTGAACGCGATGGCGCCACGCGGGGTACGGGGCACGCGCGCGATCCTGGCGATCAGCCGGCTCATCGGCGGGGAGACGGCGACCGCGTACCCGGCGATGATGATCATCGCCATCTGGAGCGTGAAGGTGATGAGCGACCAGAATCCCTGCCCCCACGCGTCCACCAGCCCGAACCCGGCGGTGTCGGCGGGGTCGTCGGGCCGCCCGTACAGCCCCTCCCCGGTGGCGAGTCCGAGCGCGAAGACCGCGAACGTACCGACGAGGACGAACCCGAGCGCGTCGGGCAGCCACTTCTCGGTGAACGCGGTGAAGCGCAGCGCCATGCGCGCGAGCCAGTTGTCCTTGCCCTCCGGACCGCCGCTCGTCGCCGCCTGCGGTTCCGGCTGTTGTGGGGGCGCCGTGGCCATGGGGTTCTCCTGTAGAGGTGGCGGCCTGTGCCGCGGATCTTGTACAGGAGGCACGGGTGCGGGGCCCGGTTGGTTCAGGTGATGGTGTGTCAACGGGAAGAGAGTGCGCGTGCTGTTTACGGTGGGCTGATGCGACGTGCCCCCTGGTGGGTGCTGCTCTCCGCGAGCGGCGCCCCTGTGCTTCTGGTCGGTGCCTCGGCGATCTCGCAGGTGCTGCAAGGACCGGCCTACAACCCCGCGGTGGAAACGCTCAGCATCCTCGCGTCCTACGGTGCCCGCGGCTACTGGCTCATGACGGGAATACTGCTGGTGCTTGGAGCCTGCTACATGGCCACGGCACACGGCCTGCGCGAGGCGGCGCTCCCCGGCCGCCTCGCCCTGGCGGGCGGCGGGGTCGCGGCGATGGCCCTGACCCTGGTCCCGGCACCTCTCAGCGGCGGGGCGCTGGGCCACGGGGTGGTGGCCGCCACCGGCTTCGTCCTGCTCGCGATCTGGCCGGCACTGGCCGCGCGCCGCCGGAAGCGACACGCGCCGTGGGGACTCCGGTTCAAGGTGTCGGTCGTGGCGAGCGCCGCGATGTGCCTCTGCGCGCTGTGGTTCGTGTTCGAGCTGCAGAGCGGGAAGGCACCGGGCATCGCGGAACGGGTGGTGACCGTCGTCCAGGCCGTGTGGCCGCTGGTGGTGGCCGTCTCCTGCCGGGTGTGGGCCGGCCCGGCGGAACCGGTGCCGGCGAGGTCCTGACGGGCAGTGAGGACGCGGGAGAACGGGACCCGCCGGAAAACGAAGATCCCGTCCGATCGTGACGATCGGACGGGATCTTCGTGAACGCGGTGGACCTGTGGGGATTTGAACCCCAGACCCCCTCGATGCGAACGAGGTGCGCTACCAGACTGCGCCACAGGCCCTTGCGACGAATGAAACTTTAGCACCCCCGTCGGGCTGCTTGGAAATCCGTTCCGCGCTGGTCACTCGTTGGCGGCGCGGGGGCGGTCGTCCTCGTCGTACTGGTCGAACAGTGGGGTCCGGCCGCGGCCGCGGTCGCGGGGGCGGCGTGGGGCGGGGGGTTCGGGGGTGGGCGCGTCCGCGGGGGTCGGTTCCGCCGTGGAGGAGCGGGCCGCGCTCCAGGTCTCCGGGTCGCTGACGTTCACGCCGCCCGAGGCGCGCGGGGCGACCGGGGCCGTCACATACGTCGGGAGCGGGACCGGGACCGGCTCCCAGCTGTCGCCGCGGGCCGGGCCGCGCTCGCGTTCGCGTTGCTGGTCGACCCACTCCGCGTGGTCCGTCTGCTCGACCAGCGCGCGGCGGCCGGCCTCCTGCGGGGAGACCGAGGCGGCCGGTTCCGGGGCGGGGCGGGGGTCGGGCTCCTCGTCGGGGTCCGCCGGGGCCGCGGCCTGGTGGTGGCGGCGGGGGCGGTTCTCGCGCAGGCGCTGCGCGGCGATCTCGGCCCTGCGGCGGTCCATGGTGAAGACGAAGCGGCGCCGTTCCTGGGCGCGCAGATGCACGATGTACGCGCTGAGGAGTACGGCGGGGACGCCCGGCGCCCACAGGAAGGCGAGCCCTTGGACGCCCGCGACGATCGCGCCGGTCGTGAAGGCGAGGAAGAGCACGACGGTGGTGCGCCGGCGGCGGGCGAGTACCTGCGAACGCTGGGCGCGCCGGGCGCGTTCGGCCGCGGCGCCGGAAGAGGGGCGAGCGCGCCGTTCGGGCGGTGCCGGGGCCGGGGCCGGTGCCGGGATCTCCAGGCGGGCTTCCGTATGGGCCGCGGGCGCGGAGAAGGACCGGACGTCGACAGAGCTCGTCGGCTCCGCCGCGACGTCCGGTGCACCGTCGGGCCCGGCCTCCTCGGTGGTGCGGTCCTGCAACTCCTTGGCGTACCGGCGCTCCATCGCCGCCCGTCCGGACAGCAGCCGGATGGCGGTGCTGAAGCGTTCCGTCGGACGGGCTTCGTTCAGCTCGTCCTGCCTGCGGAGCCACATCGGTACCAAGTAGGCGGCCCAGGCCCCGACGATGACTGCGTAGATGAGGCCGCTGCTGCTCACGGTTCACACCGTAGAGGTGTTCGCGCGGGGGCATCCGCCAATTGAGCCGGTGTGTCGCACGATCTGGCTGATATCACGGACTTTTTTTGTGATTGTTCGGATCACTTGATGGTCGGACAGGGATTAATTTCGAACGCTTGTTTTATTTATAGGGCGTACCAGGTCGCGCCTGGTGCCAGCGGTACAGGAGTCCCTCGGGCACTTCCTCCGCCGTCAGCGCGAAGACCAGATGGTCCCGCCAGGCCCCGTCGATGTGCAGATAGCGGGGGCGCGTGCCTTCCTCGCGGAATCCGAGTTTCTCCACGACACGGCGGCTCGGCCCGTTCTCGGGGCGAATACAGACCTCGATCCGGTGCATCCCCACCATGCGGAAACAGTGGTCGACGGCGAGGGCCACAGCCGTCGGCATGACGCCGCGCCCCGCGACGTCGCGGTCCACCCAGTAGCCGACATGCCCCGAGCACATCGAGCCCCAGGTGATCCCGGCCACCGTCAACTGGCCGACCAGGCGCCCCTGGTACTCGATGACGAACGGCAGCATCCGCCCCGCGTTCGCCTCGGCCCGCAGATGACGGACCATCTGCCGGTACGTCGGCCGCTGGGCGACCGGGGCGCCGGGGGGCGGCGGCGGGATCGTCGCCTCCCAGGGACGGAGCCACTCGCGGTTGCGCCGGTTCACCTCGCGCCAGGCCCGCTGGTCGCGCGACTTTATGGGGCGCAGGACGACATCGCCGTCCACCAGCGCCACGGGCCAGAAGGGGTTCATCCGTCGGTACGGGGGTGATCGCCGCCGTGGATCTGGTCGACGGCGTGGACGAGCAGCCGGTCGAGGACGGCGAGCCCGTCCCGTACACCGCCGGAGGACCCCGGCAGATTCACGATCAGGGTCCGGCCCGCGACGCCCGCGAGGCCCCGAGAGAGCGCGGCGGTGGGGACCTTGCGGGCGCCTTCGGCGCGGATCGCCTCGGGGATGCCGGGGATCTCCTGGTCGAGGACGCGACGGGTGGCCTCGGGGGTGCGGTCGGTGGGCGAGACGCCGGTGCCGCCGGTGGTCAGGATGACGGCGTACGAGGCGGCCACCCCGTCCCGCAGGGCCTGCTCGACCGGGTCGCCGTCGGGTACGACCAGCGGTCCCTGGACGGAGAAGCCCAGCTCCGTGAGGGCGTTCACGATGACCGGGCCTCCGGTGTCCGCGTACACGCCGGCCGCCGCGCGGTTGGACGCGGTGACGACCAGCGCGCGGTACGGCTTCCTCGCCCGCGGCGCGGGGGCCGCGGGGCCGCTCTCGGCGGGATCGGTCATGCCGTGCCCCTCTCCGGTGTCCCGTTCGGATGCTCAGGCCCGGCCGCTGCCCGGCGGGACCAGTGGCCGGACTTGCCGCCGGTCTTCTCCTCGACCCGTACGTCCGTGATGACGGCGCCCTTGTCGACGGCCTTCACCATGTCGACCACTGTCAGCGCCGCGACCGAGACCGCGGTCAGGGCCTCCATCTCGACGCCCGTGCGGTCCGTCGTCCGCACCGTCGCCAGGATCTCGACCGCGTCGTCCGCGACGGCGAGGTCGAGCGTGACTCCCGAGACCGCCAGTGGATGGCAGAGCGGGATCAGGTCCGGGGTCCGTTTCGCGCCCATGATGCCCGCGATACGTGCGGTGGCCAGGGCGTCGCCCTTGGGCACCCCCTCGCCCCGCAGCAGTTCGACCACGCGCGGCGACACCAGCACCCGGCCGCTCGCGCTGGCGGTGCGCGCGGTGACCTCCTTGGCGGAGACGTCGACCATGCGGGCCGCGCCCGCCTCGTCGATATGCGTCAGGCGGCCTTGTCGAGAAGGTCCGGGGGTCTCCCCCCGGGAAAACGCAGTCATCGCTGTGGCGCTCCCGGTCCGGGCCCGGCGGGGCCTGTTAGGCAGGACACGCTACCGCCACCGGGCGGCCGTCAGCCGAGCAGCACCACGTCGACCTCGCTTCCGGGCTCCACCGACGTGGCCTCCTCTGGGACCACGATCAGCGCGTCCGCGTGGGCGAGGGCGGCGACGAGATGGGAACCGGCGCCGCCGACGGGGACGGCCGAGCCCCTCTCGGCGTCGTACGTACCGCGCAGGAACTGGCGCCGGCCGGCCGGGGACGTCAGCGCCTTGTCGGCCTTCAGGGTCGCGCGGACCGTCGGGCGGTGGACGTCCTGGCGGCCCATGAGCGCGCGGATCGCGGGGCGTACGAACAGCTCGAAGGAGACGTAACTGGAGACGGGATTGCCGGGGAGGGCGAGCAGCGGGGTGTGCTCGGGGCCGATCGAGCCGAAGCCCTGGGGCTTGCCCGGCTGCATCGCGAGCGTGCGGAAGTCGATGCCGCTGCCCGGCTCGTCCTCGTCTCCTACGGAGGACAGCGCCTCCTTGACCACGTCGTACGCCCCGACGCTGACCCCGCCGGTCGTCACCACCAGGTCCGCGCGGATCAGCTGGTCCTCGATGGTGGAGCGGAGGGTCTCCGCGTCGTCGGTGACCGCGCCGACCCGGTAGGCGATGGCGCCCGCGTCCCGCGCGGCGGCGGTGAGGGCGAAGCTGTTGGAGTCGTAGATCTGGCCCTGGCCCAACGGCTCGCCCGGCTGGACCAGTTCGCTGCCGGTCGACAGGACGACCACGCGCGGGCGTGGGTGGACCCGCACGGTGGCGCGGCCGATGGCGGACAGCAGACCGATCTGCGGCGGTCCCAGGATCGTGCCGGCCTCCAGGGCGAGGTCCCCGGCCTGGACGTCGCTGCCGCGCGCGCGGACATGGGCGCGGGGCTCGACGGGGCGGTACACCCGGACCTCGCCGCCGGAGCCCTCGGGGTCGGAGCCGGCCGGCCGCATGGAGGTGGCGGCTCCGCCGCCCGTACCGCCGTCGGTCCACTCGACGGGGACGACGGCCTCGGCGCCCGGCGGGAGCGGTGCCCCGGTCATGATCCGGGCGGCCTGGCCGGGGCCGACGCGGGGCAGGGAGTCACCGCCCGCCGCGATGTCGCCGATGACGGTCAGGACGGCCGGGAACTCCTCGTCGGCGCCGGACACGTCGGCCGTACGGACCGCGTAGCCGTCCATGGAGCTGTTGTCGAACGGCGGCAGGGCCACCGGCACCGTGACGTCCTCGACGAGGACGCAGCCCTGGGCGTCGGGCAGTTGCAGCTCGATCGGGTCGAGCGGGCGGACCGTGGCGAGGATGTCCGCCAGGTGCTCGTCCACCGTCCAGAGCCGTCCTTGGCCCGAGACGGATGCCGGTGCCGGTGTCGCCGTACTGCTCAAGGTGCTACATCTCCTCGTTGACGTAACTGCGGAGCCAGGCCCGGAAGTCCGGTCCCAGGTCTTCACGTTCGCACGCGAGTCTGACAATGGCACGCAGATAGTCGCCGCGGTCACCCGTGTCATAGCGGCGTCCCTTGAAGACGACGCCGTGGACCGGGCCGCCGACCTTCTCGTCGGCGGACAGCTGCTGGAGCGCGTCGGTGAGCTGGATCTCACCACCGCGGCCCGGCTCGGTCTGGCGCAGTATCTCGAAGACGGCGGGGTCCAGGACGTAACGGCCGATGATGGCGTAGTTGCTCGGGGCGTCCGCCGCGTCGGGCTTCTCGACCAGGTCGTGCACCTTCACCACGTCCCCGTAGGGGGTGGGCTCGACGGCGGCGCATCCGTAGAGGTGGATCTGGTCGGGCTCGACCTCCATCAGCGCGATGACGCTGCCGCCCTCGCGCTCCTGGATCTCGACCATGCGGGACAGCAGCGGGTCGCGGGGGTCGATCAGGTCGTCACCGAGGAGAACCGCGAAGGGCTGGTCGCCGACGTGCGGAGCGGCGCACAGGACGGCGTGGCCCAGGCCCTTGGGATCGCCCTGCCGGACGTAGTGCATCGTCGCCAGGTCGCTGGACTCCTGCACCTTGGCGAGGCGTTCGGTGTCTCCCTTGCGGGTGAGCGCCTCCTCCAGTTCGTAATTTCGGTCGAAGTGGTCTTCCAGGGGACGCTTGTTGCGTCCGGTGACCATGAGAACGTCGGAGAGCCCTGCCATCACGGCTTCCTCGACCACGTACTGGATCGCGGGCTTGTCCACGACAGGCAGCATCTCTTTGGGAGTGGCCTTGGTGACAGGCAGGAATCGTGTTCCGAGGCCGGCGGCGGGGATGACGGCCTTGCTGATCCTGGGGGGCGACTGAGTCATGCCGAGAACCATATCCGCCACTCATGAGGGGAAGATGTGGCTCCGGTTAACTTTCTCTCCATACATACGCATACGAGAGATTTGCGAAGTCCATTGAATTACGACAAGTCAGGAAAGCCCGCACTTCGGCGGGAACTCCTCGCCGGACGTCGCCTCCTCTCTGAGGAGGACGCGCGGAACGCCTCCGCGGTTCTCGCCCGGCGGGCCCTGGAACTGCCCGAGCTCACGGGGGCCGGGACCGTCGCCGCGTACGTCTCCGTAGGACGCGAGCCCGGCACGCGCGCGCTGCTCGACGCGCTGCGCGAGCGGGGGGCGCGGGTCCTCCTGCCCGTGCTGCTGCCGGACGACGATCTGGACTGGGCGGCGTACGAGGGGGCGGAGCGGCTGGCGCCCGCGGGGCGGGGGCTGCTGGAGCCCGACGGTGCGCGGCTGGGGGTGGGCGCGGTGCTTCAGGCGCGGGTGGTGCTGCTTCCCGGGCTGGCCGTGGACGGGCGCGGGATGCGGCTGGGGCGCGGCGGCGGGTCGTACGACCGCGTCCTGGCCCGGCTGGAGGCGGCGGGGGCGGGGGCCGTCCTCGCGGTGCTGCTGTACGACCACGAGGTGGTCGCCCGGGTCCCGGAGGAGCCGCACGACCGTCCCGTGCATGTGGTGGTGACTCCGGGCGGGACAAGGCGCTTCGGGAGCGTCTGAGAGGCGTGCCCGGCCGGGGCCGCCGGCCGGGCGGGGTGCTCTACGGCGCGAGCGTCAGGGTGTCCCCCGTGCTCTCCTCCACGGCTCTGCTGGTGAACGACCAGTCGAGCAGTTCGCCCTTGGCCCACTTCTCCGTCTGGTCGGTGTAGTTCGCGCTGTACGCGTGCCCCGAGGCACCCGTCAGGTTGATCCAGCGGGACTTGTCCCAGTCGCCGACGTTGACCACCATCCGCATCGACGGCACCCACATGACCTCGTAGCCGCCGGCCGCGTTCCAGCCCGTGGCGTTGACCGCGGCCTCGCCGCCGCCCAGGTTCCAGGGGCCGCGGTTGAGCAGGGACTTCACGATGTCGGGCCCCTCCGTACCGAGGGTCTGGTTCTCCAGGGTCAGCTGGTGCAGCCGGCCCCAGCTCCAGGTGGAGACGTCCTTGCCGAGCTTGGCGGTCAGCTCCCAGCGGGCGTCCGTGAGGGCGCGCAGCAGCAGCTCGTCACGGGTCGTGGCGGCCTTCTCCGTACGGGTCTTCGGGGCCTGCCACCAGGTGTTGTCCTCATCCTTGAGGATCTTGCGGACGATCTCGAACCAGCGGTCGCCGCCGTCGGGCTGCGCCGAGTCCGCGGAGCGCTGGCCGCACTCCCGTACCAGCTCGTCGAGGTCGTCGGCCGGGCCCGTGCTGTCGGCGGGGCGCACGTTGAGGCAATCGCCCTTGGCGCGCAGCTCCTTGGGAAGCTTGTTCCCGAAGGCGAGCTTGAGGACGTTGCTCCAGACCGCGTTGAAGTACGCGGCCGCCGCCGAGTCCGGCTCCTGGGAGTAGTCCCAGCCTTCGAGGAGTTTCTGGGCCTCGCGGATGGCGGGGTCCGAGACATCGATCTTCACCAGGTGCGGCATCAGCAGCTGGGCGATCTCGCTGTGGTTGTCGGTCTGCATGGTGCGCATGTCGTCGGTGGAGATCTTGCCGCCGTCCTTGATCTTCGACTTGATCAGCTCGTTGATCCGCTGACTGCGGGCGCCGTAGCCCCAGTCCTCGGTCAGCGGGTACGGATAGTCGTCCGAGTCGATGACGGCCTGGTTGGCGGTGACGATGTAGCCGCGCTCCGGGTCCTCCTCGTAAGGAAGCTCGTCGAAGGGGATGTAGCCCTCCCAGCGGTACTTCGGGTTCCAGCCGGGGGCCGGCATCGAGCCGTCGCCCTCGGCGCGGATCGGGATCCGGCCGGGCGCCTGGTAGCCGATCTTGCCCTTCGTGTCCGCGTAGATCAGATTCTGCGAGGGGACCTCGAAGTTCTCGGCCGCCTTGCGGAACTCCGGGAAGTTCTTGGCCTTGTTGAGCGCGAAGACCGCGTCCATGGACTTGCCGGGCTCGAGGGCGGTCCACTGGAGGGAGACCGCGTAACCCTCGCCGCGGTCGGGGGCCGCGTTGTTGACGGGGGCCTTGTCGCCGACCTTGCGCAGTTCGGAGTCGCGGTCGGAGACGACCGGGCGGTCGTCCTCGGTGGAGCGGACCGTGATGGTCCGGCTCTCACCCCCGGCGACCTTGATCGTCTCCTGACGGGTCTTGAACTTCTTCTGCTCGTTCCCGTACTGGTAGGTGTCGCCGTTGACCTTCTCCAGATAGAGGTCGGTCACGTCGGCGCCGAGGTTGGTCATGCCCCAGGCGATGTCCTTGTTGTGGCCGATGATGACGCCCGGCATTCCGGCGAAGGTGTAGCCGGCCACGTCGTACTGGCAGTCCTTGGTGAAACTGCGGCAGTGCAGGCCCATCTGGTACCAGACGGAGGGCAGTTGGGGCGCGAGGTGCGGGTCGTTCGCGAGCAGCGGGTTGCCGGTGGTCGTGTACTTGCCGGAGACGACCCACGAGTTGGAGCCGATGCCGCTGCCGCTGGGGCCGAGGAGGGCGGGGATCTCGTCGAGGGTGCCGGAGAGGGCGTCGAGCTGGGACTCCAGGCCCTGGACGGCGTCACCCACGCCGGTGCCGGTACCTGTGCCGGTGCCCGTGCCGGTTCCTGTCCCTGTTCCCGTACCGGTCCCTGTTCCCGTGCCGTCGCCTGTCGCGTCGCCCGGTTCGGCCTTGGGGTCGAACTTCTCCGCGAGCGGGTCGACCGCGCCCTCGGAGACGATCGGCTGGTTCCTGTCGTACGGATACGACGGATACAGGTCCTCGATCTGCTTCTCGTCCATCCTGCTCGTGAGCAGCGAACGGTCGATCTCGTCCTGCATGTTGGCGCGCAGGTCCCACGCCATCGCCTTGAGCCAGGCCACGGAGTCGACGGGGGTCCACTTCGCGGGCTTGTAGTCGTTGGTGAAGTTCAGCGCGGCGTACTCGACGGAGATGTCCTTGCCGTCGCGGCCCTTGAGGTAGTCGTTGACGCCGTCCGCGTACGACTGGAGGTTCCTCTTCGTCTCGTCCGAGAGCTTGGTGTCGTACTCCTCCTGGGCCACCTGCCGCCAGCCCAGCGTGCGCAGGAACTCGTCCGTCTCGACCTGCCCCTTGCCGAACATCTCGGAGAGCCGGCCCGAGGTCATGTGGCGCCGGACGTCCATCTCCCAGAAGCGGTCCTGCGCCTGGACGTAGCCCTGCGCGCGGAACAGGTCCTTGTCGGTGTTCGCGTAGATCTGCGGGATGCCGTAACTGTCGCGCTTGACCTCGACCTGGCCGTCGAGTCCCGGCAGCTTGATCGTGCCGGTGGTCTGCGGGAGCGAGGCACGCACGGTGCTGACGCCCCAGTAGGCGCCGTAACCAACGCCTGCTACCAGCGCCAGCACCAGGACGATCACGACAAAGCGGGCGCGTCGCCCCTTCTTTTTGGTGGCAGGGGGCGTTGAGTTGGCGGGCATCGCTGTCCTTCGAGGGGCAGGGTGGTCCTGGAATGCTGCAGCAACCATAGGCGCAGCGCTTCACCCGTCCCGACGCGGTGTCACTAGTACGACCCGGACCACGACCCGGACCGCCACCTGGCGGGACTCCTCGGACGATCACACAGGAAATCACGCGATCGATCGCACGGGCGATCGATCGCGTCAAGAAAACGTTAAAGATTAGGTAAGGTAACGAAGTGCCTACTGCCGGAGAAACGATCCGGTGTGCGCGAGGGGAAGGATCGGCCGCTGACTGTCCACCAGCTCAATGAACTCCTGCTCATCTGCTCGCTCGTGCTGCTGATCGCAGTCGCCGCGGTACGGATCTCGTCCCGGAGCGGGCTGCCCAGCCTGCTGCTCTACCTCGGGATCGGCGTCGTCATAGGCCAGGACGGCATCTTCAACGTCAAGTTCGACAACGCCGAGCTGACCCAGGTGATCGGCTACGCCGCCCTGGTCGTGATCCTCGCCGAGGGCGGCCTCGCCGCCAAGTGGAAAGAGGCCAAACCCGCGTTGCCGGCCGCCGTCGCCCTGTCGACCGTCGGTGTCGGGGTGAGCGTGGGCGTCACCGCGACCGCCGCGCACTATCTCGTCGGTCTGGACTGGCGGCAGGCGCTGATCATCGGCGCGGTCGTCTCGTCCACGGACGCCGCCGCCGTCTTCTCCGTACTGAGGAAGATTCCGCTGCCGTCGAGGGTGACGGGCGCGCTGGAGGCGGAGTCGGGGTTCAACGACGCCCCCGTGGTGATCATGGTCGTGGCGCTGTCGACCGTCGGACCGGTGGAGCACTGGTACGTACTGGTCGGCGAGATCGTCCTGGAACTGGCCATCGGCGCCGCCATCGGGATCGCGGTCGGCTGGCTGGGCGCCTTCGGGCTCCGGCATGTGGCGCTGCCGGCCTCCGGCCTGTATCCGATCGCCGTGATGGCCATCGCCGTCGTCGCGTACGCGGCGGGGGCCATGGCGCACGGCAGCGGGTTCCTCGCCGTGTATCTGGCCTCCATGCTGCTGGGGAACTCCAAGCTGCCGCACGCGCCCGCGACCCGTGGTTTCGCGGAGGGGCTCGGCTGGCTCGCGCAGATCGGCATGTTCGTCCTGCTCGGGCTGCTGGTGACACCGCACGAACTGGGCGACGACTTCTGGCCCGCGGTGATAGTGGGTCTGGTGCTGACCGCGGTGGCGCGGCCCCTGTCCGTGCTGGTCAGCCTCGCGCCGTTCCGTATCCCCTGGCAGGAGAAGGCGCTGATGTCGTGGGCGGGGCTGCGCGGCGCCGTGCCCATCGTCATGGCGACCATCCCGATGGTCTCGGGGATCGAGGGCAGCCACCGGATCTTCAACATCGTCTTCGTGCTGGTCGTCGTCTACACGCTCGTGCAGGGGCCGACGCTGCCCTGGGTCGCCAGGATGCTGCACCTCGGCGACCCCGCCGAGGCGGCCGACCTCGGGGTCGAGTCCGCGCCGCTGGAGCGGCTGCGCGGCCATCTGCTGTCCGTGGCCATCCCGGAGCGGTCGAAGATGCACGGCGTGGAGGTCGGCGAGCTGCGGCTGCCCCCGGGGTCGGCGGTCACGCTGGTCGTACGGGAGGACAAGAGCTTCGTGCCGGGGCCGTCCACCGTGCTGCGGCGGGGGGACGAACTGCTGGTGGTGGCGACGGATCCGGTTCGGGACGCGGCCGAGCGGCGGCTGCGGGCCGTCGGGCAGGGCGGAAAGCTGGCCGACTGGCTGGGGACGAACGGGACGGGTGGGACAGGTGGCGCCGGCGGCGCGGGGGGCGCGGGTGGCGCGGGTGGCCTTGGTGGGCCGACCAGGAGGCCGGGCAGCGGGGTCGGCGGGATCGGCCGAGGGCCCGGCTGACGGGAAGCCTGACGGAGGCTGACGGAGGCCTGATGGGGGGCCGCCGAGGAATCGAAGGCTGTGCCGTCCGGAGGCGTCAATCACAGGTACGGGCCGGGATCTTCCTGGTATTTCCCGGGTAGGATAAGGCCCGTGCCTGTCGCGTCGAGAAGACGTGGCGCACCGACTTGATCGACCAACTCTGCCTGACGCAGAGCTGGCGCGACCGTATGGCGGCCGTGGTGTCCCCTTCAGTGGACCCGGGTATCTACCGCAGTTCCGCGCAAGAGGACAGCTCTCGGCAGCCCCCGCACGTCCGGGGGCGCCACCAGGCGGCAGAAAGGCAAGGACCGTGTCCGACACGGTCGACACCACCGCCGGCGCCTCCGAGGGAACGAGTCCGGCCCGCCGTCCCGGTTACGGGCAGTTGCTGCGTACACCCGGCGCCTGGACGTTTCTGCTTCCCGGCTTCGCCGCGCGGCAGCCCTTCGCGATGCTGACGATCGGCATCGTGCTGCTCGTCGAGCACACCTCCGGTTCGTACGGCAGCGCGGGCATCGTCGCCGCCGTCACCGGTGTCTCCATGGCGCTCTTCGCGCCGCAGAACGGCAAGCTGGCCGACCGGTTCGGGCAGCGCGCGGTGCTGGTGCCCGGCGTGCTGCTGCACGCGGCGTCCGTCACCGCCCTGACCGTGCTCGCGCTGGCGGGCGCGCCCCTGTGGGCGCTGTTCGTCGCCGCCGTACCGACAGGCGCCTCGATCCCGCAGGTGGGGCCGATGGTGCGGGCCCGCTGGGCGGCCGTCCTCGGCACCTCCGAGGAGCGCGCGCGGCTGCTGCCGACAGCCGCCGCCTTCGAATCCGTCACGGACGAGTTCACCTTCGTCATCGGGCCCGTCCTCGCGACCGCGCTGTGCACCGGCGTACACCCGGCGGCCGGACTGGTCGCCGAGGCGGCGCTGACTCTGGCGGGCGGGCTGCTGTTCGCCGCGCAGCGGGGTACGCAGCCGAAGCCGGTACGGCGGCAGGGTGCGGCCGGTTCGAAGAGCGCCACCGGCGCGGCCGGGTCGGGCGGCGCGCCTGTCTCGGCGCTGTCCGTGCCCGGCGTACGCGTGCTGGCCGTGGTCTTCCTCGGTATCGGCTCGGTCTTCGGCGGCATGCAGGTCTCGCTCACGGCCTTCGCCGAGGAGATCGGCAACCCCGGCGCGAACGGCCTTCTGTACGGAGTCTTCGCCGCCGGCAACATGCTCGCCGGTATCGCGTGCGGTGCCATCGCCTGGAAGATCGGCCCCCGCCGCCGGCTGATCACCGGCTACGTGGGCCTGACGCTGGCCGCCTCCGGGCTGTGGGCCGTGCACTCGGTGCCGCTGCTCGCCGGGCTCGGCCTGCTGGTCGGGCTCTTCATCGCGCCCGCGCTGATCAGTGGCTACACGCTGATCGAGGCGCTGGTCCCCGCCGGGGCCCGTACGGAGGCCTTCACCTGGCTGACCGGCGCGGTCGCGCTGGGCCAGGCCGGGGCCGTGTCGGTGGCCGGTCAGCTGGCGGACGCGCACGGCGCGAGCGCCGGATTCGTGGTGCCACTGGTGGGCACCGCGCTGGCTCTGGCCACGCTCGTCGTGCTGCGCTCACGGCTCACGCCGAAGGCGTCCGGGCTCGTCGCCGCGCGTGGAATGGGTCACCGCGTGCCGGTGGCAGTGGACTGATCCAGCGGAATACGTCACTATGGAGCGTCGTTAGCACTCATTGAGTGAGAGTGCCAGGAGGAACAAGTGCCGACCTATCAGTACCAGTGCACCGACTGTGGCGAGGGCCTCGAGGCGGTGCAGAAATTCACCGATGATTCCCTCACCGTGTGCCCCGCGTGCGAAGGACGCCTGAAGAAGGTGTTCTCGGCGGTCGGCATCGTTTTCAAGGGCTCCGGCTTCTACCGGAACGACAGCCGCGGCTCGTCCACGAGCAGCACGCCGGCCAAGGCGGGCGCGTCGAACGGTTCGGGTGACTCGGGCGGTTCGGGCGGTTCGGGCGACAAGTCGTCCTCCGCGTCGGGCTCGTCGTCGTCCGACTCGAAGTCGACGTCTTCGTCGTCGGCCTCGTCCTCGTCGTCGAACGGCTCTTCGTCGTCCTCGTCGGGTTCGGGTTCCTCCGGCTCCGGCTCGAAGTCGAGCGCTTCGAGCGGCAGCTCCGGCTCCAGCGGTTCCTCCGCCGCCTGATCGCCTGATTCCTCCTCTCCGGGACCCCGCCGTGCGGTACGGCGGGGTCCTCGGCGTTCCCGCACGGCCGCGCTCACGCGAGCCCTCGGGCCCCGGCTAGGGTGATCGTCATGGCGACCAAGGCGAACGCAGAGGGCTCGGAGACCGCGGAGATCGGCGTCATCGGCGGCTCGGGCCTGTACTCATTCCTCGACGACGTGACCGAGGTCACCGTCGACACCCCCTACGGACCGCCCAGTGACTCGCTGTTCCTCGGCGACGTCGAGGGCAGGCGCGTCGCGTTCCTGCCGCGCCACGGGCGCGCGCACGACATCGCCCCGCACCGCATCAACTACCGCGCCAATCTGTGGGCGCTGCGGTCCGTCGGCGTGCGGCAGGTGCTCGGTCCGTGCGCGGTGGGCGGGCTGCGGCAGGAGTTCGGGCCGGGGACACTGCTCGTACCGGACCAGTTGGTGGACCGTACGAAGGCGCGTACGCAGACGTACTACGACGGTGTGCCGCTGCCCGACGGCGGGGCTTCGAAGGTCGTCCACATCTCGCTCGCCGATCCCTACTGCCCCGAGGGGCGCAGGACGGCGCTCGCCGCGGCGCGTGGACGTGAGTGGGAGCCGGTGGACGGCGGGACGCTGGTGGTGGTCGAGGGACCGCGCTTCTCGACCCGCGCCGAATCACGCTGGCACGCGTCGATGGGCTGGTCCGTGGTCGGGATGACGGGTCACCCCGAGGCCGTGCTCGCCCGTGAACTGGGGCTCTGCTACACGTCGTTGACGCTCGTGACCGACCTGGACGCCGGGGCCGAGACGGGTGAGGGCGTCTCGCACGAGGAGGTGCTGAAGGTCTTCGCCTCCAACGTGGACCGGCTGCGCACGGTGCTGTTCGACACGGTGGGCGGGCTGCAGGCCGGCGAGACGCGGGACTGTCTGTGCTCGCATGCGCTGGATGGCATCGATACGGGGCTTGAGCTGCCGTAAACGCCTGAAGTGGGCCTCGTTCGGGTGAGCGAGATATTCACATCGGGGTAGTTGTCCACAGGCTTCGGCAGGATTTCGGCCGGGCGTGGATCGTGAGGAGCGGCCAGCAGAAACTCCTCACGGCAGGTGGTGGTTGCCATGTCCCGTTCTTCTTCATCTTCTTCGCGTTCCATTCCCCACTCCCCCGTCACCCAGCCCTCTGATCCTCCGTTCCTTCCGCCCGTGCCGGTGGTCGCGGCGCCCGCCCCGTGCGGGGTGCCGGCGTTCGATCCGCTGCGGGTGCGCGGCGGCGGGCATCGGCTGCGCAGGGCGCTGCTCCGGCGGCGGCGCGCGATGGCGGCCGGACTGGCCGTGACGGCGGCCGCGTTGGCGGCGTCGGGCGCGGGTGGTCCCGGTGCCGCGGCCGGGGCGGAGGACCGCGCCGAGGCGGCGGCGGGTGGCGCGTCCCGTGCGGGCGCGGCCGCTCGGCCGGGCCCGCGGAAGGTGGAGTTGGTGACGGCGCCGGTGCGCATCGCGGATGTGGCGACGGTCCGGCTGCTGCGTCCGGGCGACCGGGTCGATGTGATCGCCGCCGCCCACTCCCCCGGTGGCGGGGAGTCGGACGCCCGGGTGCTCGCCACGGAGGTGCGGGTGCAATCAGTCCCGCGGGCGCTGGAGAGCGCCGCCGACGGTGGGGCGCTGGTCCTGCTGACTGTCGCGCGGGACGTGGCCGCCGAGTTGGCGGGGGCGAGCACGAACTCCCGGCTGGCGGTGACGCTGTGCTGAGCCGCCCTGTGCCGGTCCGGGCTCATAGCCGTCGTACTGATGAGCAGACTGGTCACACGAAAGCATGGGCGGATTGGACAGCCGGGGCGCGAGTTGCCCATGGTGTCCAGGCGATTGGCGGTCCCGATCGCCGCCCCCATGGCACACACGACGAAGGGCTCACTCGTGAGCGACAAGAAGGACAGCTTGCTGGAGGGCTTCAAAGCCTTCCTGACGCGTGGCAACGTGATCGACCTCGCGGTCGCGGTGGTCATCGGCGCCGCGTTCACCAACGTGGTGAACTCCCTGGTGAAGGGCGTCATCAATCCGGTCGTCGGCGCGTTCGGCACCAAGGACCTGGACCGCTACACCTCATGCCTGCAGGAGCCGTGCGAGACGAACGCCGCGGGCGACGTCGTGTCGGGCATCCCGATCATGTGGGGGACGGTCCTCAGCTCGACACTCAGCTTCCTGATCACCGCCGCCGTCGTGTACTTCCTGATGGTCCTGCCGATGGCGAAGTATCTGGCCAGGCGCGCCAGGCTGCTGGCCGCCAAGGAGCAGGTGGAGGAGGTCATGGAGGTGAGCGAGCTGGAGGTGCTGAAGGAGATCAGGGACGCCCTGGTGGCTCAGCGGCGTGGGCCGGAGCAGAGCGGCACTCCGTAGGGCCTGTCCGGCGGATCCTCGCGGGACAGACCC
The DNA here is from genome assembly GCF_042667665.1 of Streptomyces sp. NPDC057307. Taxonomy (NCBI): domain Bacteria; kingdom Bacillati; phylum Actinomycetota; class Actinomycetes; order Kitasatosporales; family Streptomycetaceae; genus Streptomyces; species Streptomyces sp. NPDC057307. Next base: position 43,597 of record NZ_JBHUZM010000018.1, read on the forward strand.
CGGCCGGTGCGGTCGGGCTCCGGGCGCTCAGATGTGGTGGGGCGGCTTCTCGTCGAGGAAGCGGGCCAGGTCGGCGGCGCCGTCGCCGCTCGCGGCCGGCCGCTCCCCCCAGCCGGTGTCCGTGTCGTCGGAGGACTGCCGGTCCAGCGGGTCGTCGAAGACGATCGGCGGCTTGGGCGGGCCCGGCTTCGGGGGCGCCGGCTTGGGCGGGGCCGGTCGCGGCGGGTCCGTGACGGTGTCACGCGGTCCGGAGGTGCGGGCGGTACTCATGCGTCCAGAGTACGGGGGTGGGCGTGGCGGACGGGGTGATCCGCCGTGGCGGGGTCCGACCTCGTGGTACGCATGGGGCCCATGGCAACCAATGACGCATTGACGGATGTGGCGGGGATCCGGGTCGGCCACGCGCGGGTGGGCGGGGACCGGGCGCTCTCCGGTACGACGGTCGTCCTCGCGCCGGAGGGTGGCGCGGTCGCCGCCGTGGACGTACGGGGCGGGGGTCCCGGCACCCGTGAGACGGACGCGCTGGATCCGCGCAATCTGGTGCAACGCGTCGAGGCGATCGTGCTGACCGGCGGCAGCGCGTACGGGCTCGACTCCGCCGCCGGCGTGATGGCGTGGCTGGAGGAGCGGGGGCGGGGCGTCCGGGTCGGGCCCGATCCGGCCCAGGTGGTGCCGGTCGTCCCGGCCGCCTGCGTCTTCGACCTCGGGCGCGGCGGCGACTGGCGGGCCCGCCCCGACGCCTCCACGGGCCGCGCGGCGGTGGAGGCGGCGGCCCGTACCGAATCGGGGGCACCGGTCGCCGAGGGAGCGGTGGGTGCCGGGACCGGGGCCGTGGTGGGGCAGCTGAAGGGCGGCGTCGGTACGGCGAGCGTGCTGCTGGCGTCCGGGATCACCGTCGCGGCGCTGGTTGTCGCGAACGCGGCGGGCTCCGCGGTGGATCCGCTGACGGGTGTGCTGTACGGGCGGTACTTCCAGGGCCGTCCCGCCTATCCTGCGGCCGGTGTGCACGGGGCGGCCCTCGCGCGGCTCGCCGAGGTGCGCGAGCGCGACGGGCGGCCTCCGCTGAACACCACGCTGGCCGTCGTGGCGACCGACGCCGACCTTTCCAAGGCACAGGCGCAGAAGCTCGCGGGGACGGCGCACGACGGCATCGCGCGCGCCGTCCGTCCTGTACATATGCTCAATGACGGCGACACGGTCTTCACGCTCGCCACTGGGGAACGCACGCTCGACACCGCGGATCCGCTGGCGCTCAACGAACTCCTCGCGGCCGGGGCCGACGCTGTGACCAGGGCGATCGTCCGGGCGATGGTGGTGGCCGAGGGGGTCGACGGGCCGGGCGGTACGTTCCCCGCGTACCGCGATCTGTACGGCTCGGACTGACCGGCGGCGTAAGGGAGTTGAGGGGGGCTTGAGGGAACTTCCCGCGCGCCCCCAATCGTTTTACCAAACTTGGGACGCAATGTCAGCCCCAGGGGCTACGTTATGCAATCACCAAGTGACATGTGGCGACGGCCTGGAGACCCACCTTGAACGATCCGTATGAGACAAGCGAGACGCATCTAGAGCGTCTCCTGGGTCGGGCACTCAACTCCTTCGATCTGCCCGACGCCGTGATCGAGCGGCTCGACTCCGCTCTGGCGCACGCCAGTTCATTGCGATCCTCGCACCACAGTGCGGGACTGCATCGCGAGACCTACCGGCATACCTACCTGCTTGCCGACAGCACCGCCCTCACCCTCTGGGAGCTGGTCCACAACACCGGGCGCGACGGCGCCGAACAGCACGAGCTCTACACCGACGAGTACGAGGCACGGCTGGCAGCCTCCCGGCTGCGCCGCCCCTCCCCCCGATCCATCGATCCCAAAGCCCTCGATCCCGCCGCCGATTCCGACGCGCTCTTCGGGTCCCGTTTCGAGTCGGGCCTCGGCGTCAGTCTCGATCCGAGCTTCGAGTCCGACCTCGCGGCCGATCTCGACCTGCTCAGCGACCTGCTGACGGCGCCCCAGACACCGCTGCCCCGGGTGTATCTCCCGGACAACTCCGCCGACCACGCGCGCCGCGTGCTGCGCCGCGCGGAGAACGTGGACCGGCCGGGCGAGGAGGTCGCGGGACCGCTGCGGGCCGCCTTCGCCCACCAGATCACCCAGGTCTTCGGCAGACACGGCCATGTCGAGGGCAAGGACGCGGGTTTCACGCTGTACGAGCACGCGTTCCTGTTGCTGGACGGCACGGAGACGAGCCTGTGGGAGGTCGAGCACACGGCGACGCCCGACGGCCGTCATATGTGTGAGGTGTACGCGGCGCAGAGCGCCGCGCGCGAAGCGATGGAGCTCCGCGCGCGGGTCAGATGACCGGGTGAGGCGGCCGCTCAGACGGTGGCCGGGACCTTGGGCGCGGCCCCGGACTCCGGGGCGGCGGCGCCGTCCAGGTCCTTGCCGTCGCCGCGACCGCCCATGCCCTTCAGCAGGATGACCAGGGCGGCACTGACCGCCGTACCGGCCAGGATCGCGATCAGATAGAGCACCGGGTTGCCGATCAGCGGGAGCACGAAGATCCCGCCGTGCGGGGCCCGCAGGGTGCACTCGAAGAGCATCGACAGCGCGCCCGTGACCGCGCCGCCCGCCATGGCCGACGGGATGACGCGCAGCGGGTCGGCGGCGGCGAAGGGGATCGCGCCCTCGGTGATGAACGAGGAGCCGAGCACCCACGCGGCCTTGCCGTTCTCGCGTTCGGTGCGGGTGAAGAGGCCACCGCGTACGACGGTGGCCAGCGCCATGGCGAGCGGTGGGACCATGCCGGCCGCCATCACGGCCGCCATCACCTTCAGGCTGCCGTCGTTGGGGTTGGCGAGGCCGCCGACCGCGAAGGCGTAGGCGACCTTGTTGAGCGGTCCGCCCAGGTCGAAGCACATCATCAGGCCGAGGACGACGCCGAGGATGATCGCGTTGGTGCCGGAGAGTCCCGACAGCCAGTCCGTGAGGGCCTTCTGCAGTTCGGCTATCGGCTTGCCGACCACCAGGAACATCAGGAAACCGACGACGGCGGAGGAGATCAGTGGGATGACGACCACCGGCATGATGCCGCGCAGCGCGGCGGGCACCTTGACCCGCTGGATCGCCATGACCGTGCCACCCGCGATCAGACCGGCGGCCAGACCGCCCAGGAAGCCCGCGTTGATGGTGAGCGCGATGGAGCCGCCGACGAAGCCGGGGACCAGACCGGGGCGGTCGGCCATCCCGTACGCGATGTAGCCCGCCAGCACCGGCACCAGGAAGCTGAACGCGAGGCCGCCGACCTGGAACAGCAGAGCCGCCCAGCTCGTGGAGTCCGTCCAGACGAAGTGCTCGGCGACGGAGGGCGCCTTGTCGACGGTGTAGCCGCCGATGGCGAAGCCGAGGGCGATGAGGAGTCCGCCGGCCGCGACGAAGGGGACCATGTAACTGACGCCGGACATCAGCCACTTGCGCAGCTTGGTGCCGTAGCCCTCGCCGGGGTCGCCCGCGTCGTCGACGGGTGAGCCGGTGCCTGCGGGGGCCGTGGTCTCGCCGCGGGCCGCCTTGCCGCGGACCTCGGCGATCAGTTCTGCGGGGCGGTTGATGCCCGCCTTGACGCCGACGTCGACGGTCGGTTTGCCGGCGAAGCGTTCCTTCTCCCGTACCGGTACGTCGTGCGCGAAGATCACGCCGTCCGCGGCGGCGATGACGGCGGGGTCGATCCGGGTGAACCCGGCGGAGCCCTGCGGTTCGACGACGACCTCGACGCCCTCGGCCTGGCCGGCCTGTTCCAGGGCCTCGGCGGCCATGTAGGTGTGCGCGATGCCGGTGGGGCAGGAGGTGACGGCCACGATACGGAAGACGGCGGGCGGGGTTTCCTCGGCGGGCGGTTCCGGCTCCGCCGGGGCGGGCGTCTGCGGCGGCGCGTCGCCGCTGATCAGGCGCGCGGTCGCCACCGGGTCCGTCGCCGCGCGCAGCGCCGCCGTGAAGTCCGGGTCCATCAGACGGCGGGCCAGGGCGGACAGGATCGACAGGTGCGCGTCGTCGGCGCCCGCCGGGGCCGCGATCAGGAAGATCAGGTCCGCCGGGCCGTCGGGCGCCCCGAAGTCGATGCCCTCGGCCGGGCGGCCGAACGCCAGGGTCGGCTCGGTGACGTGCTCGCTGCGGCAGTGCGGGATGCCTATCCCGCCGTCGAGCCCGGTCGGCAGCTGCGCCTCGCGGGCGGCCACGTCGGCGAGGAAGCCGTCCAGGTCGGTGACCCGGCCCAGGGCCACCATGCGTTCGGCCAGCGAGCGGGCCGCGGCTTCCTTCGTCTCTGCGGCCAGGTCGAGGTCGACCAGGTCCGCGGTGATCATGTCGCTCATCGCGGGCTCCTTCGTGCGGACGTACGGGGAGAAGTCATGAGGCGGGCTCCGAGAGGGGACGGTTCAGGGGGATGTCGGCGGACACGGTGACCGCCCGCGGGTCGAGGTCCGCGGGCGACGGCATCACGCTGCCCGGCAGTTGGACGGCGGCCGCGCCGTGGGCGACGGCCGAGGCCAGCGCGTCCGGGCCGGTGCCGCCCGCCGCGAGGAAGCCCGCGAGGGAGGCGTCACCGGCGCCGACGTTGCTGCGGACGGTGGCGACGGAGGCACTGGCGAAGTGGGCGCCCGCGCCGGAGACCAGAAGCTGACCGTCGGCGCCGAGGCTGGCGAGGACGGAGCCGGCACCGTACGTGAGCAGTTCCTCCGCCGCCTTCAGCGCGTCGCCGACGGTGGCCAGCGGGCGGCCGACGGCGGCGGCCAGTTCCTCGGCGTTGGGCTTCACGACGTCCGGGCGTTCCTTGAGCGCGGCCAGCAGCGAGGCGCCGGAGGTGTCGAGCGCGATGCGGGCGCCGGCGGCGTGGGCGCGGGCGACGAGTTCGGCGTACCACCGCGGGCCAAGCCCGCGCGGCAGGCTGCCGCAGCAGGCGATCCAGTCGCCCTCCGCCACGGCATGGTCGTCGAGGGCGGACAGCAGGGACTCCGACTCGGCCGGGGTCAGTTCGGGGCCGGGCGCGTTGATCTTCGTCAGCGTGCCGTCCGGTTCGGCGAGGGCGATGTTCGAGCGGGTCGCGCCGGCGATCGGCACGGGGGCGACGTCGATGCCCTGGCCGGCGAGGAGTTGGGCGACGAGCGCGCCGGGGGCGCCGCCGAGGGGCAGCACGGCGACGGTACGGTGCCCGGCGGCCGCGACCGCCCGCGAGACGTTGACGCCCTTGCCGCCGGGGTCCATCCGCTCGACGGTCGCACGCAGGACCTCACCGCGGTCCAGGGCGGGTATCTCGTACGTACGGTCCAGGCTGGGGTTCGGGGTGACGGTGAGGATCACGCGGCGGCCCTCCGGGCGGTGGCGGTGGGGCGGCCTGTCCTCGATCGCCGGACGGGCTCGAAGGGCCTAGACACCGAGGACCTCGGTGCCCACGGCCTCGATCGCCGCGCGGGCGTCGAGGGCGAGGCCGGTGTCCGTGATCAGCAGGTCGACGTCGGTGAGGCGGGCGAAGCGCGCGAAGTGTTCCTGGCCGTGCTTGGCCGAGTCCGCCAGCAGGACGACGCGGCGTGCCGCCGCGACGAGCGCGCCCTTGACGGCCGCCTCGGCGAGGTCGGGGGTGGTGAGGCCGCCGTCCGGCGAGAAGCCGTTGGTGCCGAGGAACACGACGTCGGCGCGGATCTCGCCGTACGCGCGCAGGGCCCACGCGTCGACGGCGGCGCGCGTACGGTGCCGGACCCTGCCGCCGACGAGGTGGAGGTCGATGCCGGGGTGGTCGGCGAGGCGCGCGGCGACGGGCAACGCGTGGGTGACGACGGTGAGTTCGCTGTCCAGCGGCAGCTCCGCGGCGAGCCGCGCGACGGTGGAGCCCGCGTCGAGGATCACGCTGCCGGTGCGGGGCAGTTCGGCGAGCGCGGCGTGCGCGATGCGGTCCTTCTCGTCCGCGGCGGTCGACTCGCGCTCGGCGAGGTCGGGCTCGAAGTCGAGTCGGCCGGCGGGGATGGCGCCGCCGTGCACCCGGCGTACGAGGCCGGCGCGGTCGAGCGCCTTGAGGTCGCGGCGGACCGTCTCGGCGGTGACCTGGAACTCCTCGGCGAGCGACAGCACGTCGACGCGGCCGCCCTCGCGGGCGAGGCGCAGGATCTCTTGCTGCCGCTCTGGTGCGTACATGTGGGTTTGAGTCCGTTCCGTGCCCGAGTCTGTGGTTTCGGGGTCACATTACGGCGGGAGTTCGTGGAAGTAAACGCATGTGGGCGGGCGCCTCCGGGGGTGCGGTTTCTGGGTTTCGTTTGCCGGTGCCGCCCGGTGGTCGTTGTCCTCAAGCGCCGGACGGGCTGGGGGTGGTTGCCGTGACCGGTCGTGGGCGGGGTGCGGGGTCTCCGGAGGGGTATGTCCGGACGGCGTGACTTACGCCGCGTGCAACGTTCGTTGGACCCGATGAGACGTTCTTGTTCACGCGGCACAAGTCAGCCTGAGTGTCCGAACACACCCCTCCTGCGACCCCGCCCCCCTCACGCCGTCACGTGGCGCTGTTCACACCTACCGCCGGTCTGCGGGTTGGAAGGGGGACGCGCAGGGGTCGTGGTCGGACACTCAGGCTGACTTGTGCCGCGTGGGAAGCCCGGTTCCCTCGGGTCCAACGAGCCGTGCACGCGGCGTAAGTCACGCCGTCCGGCCATGACCCCGGAGCGGCACCCGGCCACCACCGCAACCACCCCAGCCCGTCCGGCGCTTGAGGACAAAACCGACCACCGGGCGGCACCGGTCAATGCACCCCCGCACCCCGCCGCCTCGGCAGCGCGAACATCAGCAGGAAGATCCCCACCAGTACCGCCCCCACCCACCACAGCGCGTTCTGGAACCCGTCCGTGAACGCCGTCGCCACCGCGTCCGGCGTCGTTGCCCCGCGGTCGTCCACCACCCCGAAGAAGACCACCGACACCAGCCCGAGACCCAGCGCGGTCCCCATCTGCTGCACCGTGTTGATCAGGCCCGACGCCGAACCCGAGTGCTCGCGCGGGACGTCCGACAGCACCGCGTCCGTCAGAGGTGCCACGATCAGGCCCATCCCGAGGCCCATCACGACCAGCGGCGGCACCATCTGCCAGGTGCTGATGTCCGCGCCGTACCGACCCGCCTCCCAGAGGTAGATCAGTACGCCCGCGGTCATCGTCAGCGCGCCGGTCTGGAGGACCTTGCGGCCGAAGCGCGGGACCAGCTTCTGTACGGAGAGTCCCGCCGCCGTGGAGACGGCGAGCGAGAACGGCAGCCCGGTCAGTCCGGCGTGCAGCGGGCTCCAGCCGAGGCCGATCTGCATGTAGAGCGTCCAGACCAGGAAGAAGATGCCGAGGCTGACGCCGAAGGTGAGCTGTACGGCGATGCCCGCGGCGAAGCTCTTGACCTTGAACAGGGACAGTTCCACCAGCGGTGACCCGTCCTTGCGGGTCTTCACCTTCTCGTACGCCACGAACGCCGCGAACACCAGCAAGCTGCCCGCCATGCACAGGTGGCCCCAGAGCGGCCAGCCCAGCTCGCGGCCGCGGGTGAGCGGGTAGATCAGCATCAGCAGCGCACCGGTCACCAGGACGACGCCGACCACGTCGAGCCGCAGGGCCTTCGGGGCCTTGGACTCGGTGATGAACCTGCGGCCCAGGATCACGCCGGCGATGCCGACGGGCAGGTTGATCAGGAAGATCGGGCGCCATTCGAGGCCGAAGAGGTTCCACTGGGTGAGCAGCGCGCCGAGCAGCGGCCCCGAGACCGCGCCGAGGCCGACGATCGCGCCGAACATCCCGAAGACCTTGCCGCGTTCGTGCGCGGGGAAGGTGACATGGATGATCGCCAGCACCTGAGGCACCATCAGCGCGGCCATCGCGCCCTGGAGGAGCCGGGAGGCGACGAGCATCTCGGGGTTCACCGCGAAGCCGCAGAGCGCGGAGGCGAGGGTAAAGCCGGTGATGCCCAGGAGGAAGAGGCGCTTGCGGCCGTAGATGTCGCCGAGCCTGCCGCCCGTGATCAGTCCGGCGGCGAAGGCCAGCGCGTATCCGGCGGTGATCCACTGGATCGAGCCGAAGCTCGCGGAGAGGTCCCGTTCGATGCTGGGGATGGCGATGTTGACGATGGTGACGTCGACGAGGTCCATGAAGGCCGCGGTCATGACCACGGCCAGCGCCAGCCAGCGCCGGCGGTCGGCGGGCCCCGGAGCCGGCACGGGGGTGGAGGCGGGGGCGAGGGTTGTGTCAGGTAGGGCGACCGGGGAGGTCGCTGGAGAAGTCATGCGAGGAAGCTAGTCATCATCTAGGTCAGGTCATGTCCTAGATGGCTGCCACTCTGGAACGTATGACGGACACCCCGGCACGACTCCTGAATCTGCTGTCGCTTCTCCAGACCCCGCGCGAGTGGCCGGGCAGCGAGCTGGCCGAGCGTCTCGACGTCAGCGCGCGCACGATTCGCCGGGACATCGACCGGCTGCGCGATCTCGGCTATCCGGTCGAGGCCAGCAGGGGCGCGGTCGGCGGGTACCGGCTGGTCGCGGGTGCCGCCATGCCGCCGCTGCTGCTGGACGACGAGGAGGCCGTGGCCATCGCGGTGGGGCTGCGGGCCGGTGCGGGGCATGCCATCGAGGGCGTCGAGGAGGCGTCCGTACGGGCGTTGGCGAAGCTGGAACAGGTGTTGCCGTCGCGGCTGCGGCACCGGGTCTCGACGCTTCAGGCCGCGACGGTGCCGCTGCTCGTCCGGGGCGACGCCGCGAGTGTGGATCCGCGGACGCTGACGGCCATCGCCGCCGCGATCACCGGTACGGAGCGGCTGCGGTTCGGCTACCGCGCCGGGGACGGCGCGGAGACCAAGCGGCAGGTCGAGCCGTACCGCCTGGTGTCGACGGCCCGGCGCTGGTATCTCGTCGCGTACGACCTGGGGCGGGAGGACTGGCGTACGTTCCGGCTCGACCGGGTCAGCGAGCCGTATCCGACGGGGGCCCGCTTCACGCCTCGTGAGCTGCCGACGGGGGACGCGGCGGAGTTTCTGAGCAGCTCCATGTCACGGGCGCAGTCGCAGGTGGAGTTGGACGTGAGCTTCGCGGCGCCCGCCGAGTTCGTGGCGGCGCGGCTGCCCGCCTCGGTCGGTGTGCCGGAGCCGACCGGTCCGGACAGTTGCCGGCTGCGGGGAAGCGCGGCCGATTCGCTGGAGTGGCTGGCGCTCCGACTGGCGCTGGTGGACTGCGAGTTCACGGTCCGTCAGCCGGCGCGGCTGATCGAGCACGTCCGTGAGCTGGGCGGCCGGCTGACGCGTGCGGCGGGTGCGGCGGGTGCCGGGGACGCGTGAGTACGTGAGGAGTCCCGGCACCGGGGGGGTGGGTACCGGGACTCCGTTCAGCGGGGGGAAGTCGGTCCCCCTGGCTCAGGGCCTCACGCCGCGGATTCGAAGCCCACGTCGTGTGCCATCTTCTTCAGTTCGAGAAGGGCGTGCTTCTCGATCTGCCTGATCCGCTCACGGGTCAGGCCGTGCTGCTTGCCCACCTCGGTGAGCGTCCGCTCCCGGCCGTCCTCGATGCCGTACCGCATCTTGATGATGGAGGCCGTGCGGTGGTCGAGCCTGCCGATCAGGTCTTCCAGCTCCTCGCTGCGCAGCAGCGTGAGGACGGACTGCTCGGGCGAGATCGCCGAGGTGTCCTCCAGCAGATCGCCGAACTGGGTGTCGCCGTCGTCGTCCACCGACATGTTCAGACTGACCGGGTCACGGGCCCAGTCCAGTACGTCGGTGACACGCGCGGCGTTGGAGCCCAGCTCCGCGGCGACCTCGGTGGGGTCGGGGTCGCGCCCGTTCTCACGGTTGAACTCGCGCTGCACCCTGCGGATACGGCCGAGCTCCTCCACGAGGTGGACGGGCAGCCTGATCGTGCGTGACTGGTCCGCGATGGACCGGGTGATGGCCTGGCGGATCCACCAGGTCGCGTAGGTGGAGAACTTGAATCCCTTGGCGTAGTCGAACTTCTCGACCGCGCGCACCAGGCCGGCGTTGCCTTCCTGGATGAGGTCGAGCAGAGGCAGTCCACTGCGCGGGTAGCGGCGGGCCACGGCGACGACGAGACGGAGATTCGAGCGTATGAAGACGTCCTTCGCGCGCTCACCGGCGGCGACGAGGGCTTCGAGCTCCTCGCGCTGCGCGCCGGCACCCTCGCTCTCCACGCCTCCGTCAAGAATCTGCTGTGCGTACACACCCGCTTCGATGGTCTGGGACAGCTCGACCTCCTTGGCGGCGTCGAGCAGCGGCGTGCGCGCGATCTCGTCGAGGTACATGCCGACCAGGTCGCGGTCGGCGATCTCCCCGCCTACGGCGCGAACACTGCTTGCCGCTTTCGAACCACCGGTGGCGGTGCGACGGGCGACGGCACGGGTTGCCATGCGAGCTCCCTTACTAAGTCGGTCGCGACACCTTTTCGGGTGCCCTGCATCCGTTGGAAACAACGACTGGAATCCGGACAGAATTCCCACGGCGTGCACTCATTTTTGTGATCATGCAGTACCCTGTCCCGCCACCGAGGGGGGACGCATAGTGCCAAGCCGGGCGGAAGTGCTGGTCAGAACCGGAATCGAGGACGATCCGACGGCGCGCACGGACATTTACCACCACTTCATCCGTGAGACGCCGATCACCTTCGACACCGCGCCTTCACTCCCGTACAACGCCGCCCGTGCCCGCTCTCCTACCCGGAAGACGGCGCACATCGCATAAAGGTTGCTCAGGATGTCCGTTCTGACCTCATTGCGGGTCGCGCGGGTCCCGCACACGCGCGGCAGGCCCCGGACCGGTGCGGTCCGGGGCCTGCGGAGGCGTCGTGCGGTCGGTAGGCCGCCGGGTCAGCCTCCGTGCGGGGTGCCGCCCAGGAGGCGCTCCACGGCCGCCTGGGCGTTGACGCGGGCAGAGCCGTACGTCACGACGGTGTTGGCCGCCAGCGCGTCCACGGCGTGCGGCCAGCCGGTGAGGACGACGACCGCGTCCGGGCGGCGTGCGACCAGTTCGCGCAGCAGCGCGAGCTCGGCGGCGTCCCGGTGCGGTTCCCTGGCGATGACGACCAGGGGGCGGCCGTCGGAGTCCTGGAGGGCGGTGTCCGCGCGGGCGGCGGTCGGGCCTTCGGCGGGTACGCCGGTGGTGGTCAGGCCTGGCATGGCCTCGGCCAGCAGCCGGTTCAGGTGCCGCGCGCGGCTGCCGGACGCGTGGTTGACGCGCTGTCGCAGGTCGATCACGTACGGCGCCGAGCTGAGGGCCACGTTGCCGCGTACCCGCAGTGCGGTACGGGCCACGGCGAGCGGCAGCGCGTCCTCCTTGGGAGGCGGCGGCGTGGCACGGGCGGCGACGATCCACTCGGCCAGCTCGCGGGCCCGGCGGCCGGCCTCCGCGAGACGCTCCGTGGGCAGCGCTCCGGAGGCGACCGCGTCGAGGAGCGCGTCGCGTGCCGTCGCGTAGGAGAGCGAGGCGGCCTCCGCGCTCTGCGGGTTCCCCAGGCACAGCAGGTCGGCGCCGCCGAGCACGGCCTGGACGCAGGCGGGGCCGAAGCCCGGGTCGGCGAGGACGGCGCCCATGTCGAGGGCGTCGGTGACGATGGCGCCGGTGAAGCCCAGCTCCTCCCGGGCCAGCCGGGCGGCCTCCGGGTTCAGTGAGGCCGGTGCCTCCCCGAAGGGGAGGGCCTTGATGTGCCCGGTCATCAGACAGCGGCTGCCGGCCTCGATCGCGGCGGTGAACGGCAGCAGGTCGCGCCGCCGGAGCAGGTCGAGGTCGGCGTCGAGCTGGGGCACGCGCAGGTGCGAGTCGACGGCCGTGTCGCCGTGGCCGGGGAAGTGCTTGGCGCAGGCCGCGACACCGGCGGACTGCAGGCCCGTGACGTACGCGGCGGAGTGCCGGGCCACCAGGGCGGCGTCCGAGCCGAAGGCGCGTATGCCGATGACCGGGTTGTCCGGGTCGGCGTTGACGTCCACGTCGGGCGCGAGGTTCAGGCCGATGCCCGCCGCGCGCAGGTCGTGGCCGATGGCGCGGGCGACCCGTTCGGTGACGTCGGTGTCGTCGACCTCGCCGAGGGCGCCGTTGCCGGGGTACGAGGAGCCGGTCGCGGCCTCCAGGCGGGTGACGTCGCCGCCCTCCTCGTCGCTCGCGACGATCAGGTCGGCGCGGCGGGCGTAGAGGGTCGCCGAGAGGGCCGCGGCGGTCTCGGGGTCGGGCACGTTGTGCGCGAAGTACACGACGCCCGCCAGCCCGTCGTCCACGGCGCCGAGCAGCCACCGGGGCGGCTCGGTGCCGTGGAAGCCGGGCAGCAGGACGGAGTTGACCAGGCGCAGGACCCCTCCGGCGGAATCCCGGGCGGTCATCCCTTGACCGCCCCGGCCGCCAGTCCGGAGGCCAGCCGCCGCTGCACGATGATGAAGAAGATCAGCACGGGCAGGGTGATGAGGGTGGAGCCGGCCATGACCGGGCCCCAGGACGTGGAGTTCTCGCCGAAGAACTGGAACAGGCCAACGGCCGCCGTGTACTTGGAGCCGTCCTTCATGAAGGTGTACGCGAAGACGAACTCGTTCCACGCGGTGATGAACGCGAACACGCTGGTGGCGACGAGTCCGGGCGCGACCAGCGGCAGCAGGACGGACCAGAACATCCGCGGCCATGAGCAGCCGTCCAGATACGCGGCCTCCTCGACCTCCTTGGGCACCGTCGCGACGAAGCCGCGCAGCGTCCAGATCGCGAACGGCAGTGACAGCGCGATGTAGACGACGGTCAGTCCGATGAGGCTGTTGAGCAGTTCGTAGTCCCGCATCTGGAGGAAGAGCGGGATGACGAGCGCCTCCAGCGGGACCATCTGCACGATCAGCACCATGATCAGCACCGAGGTGCGGAACCGGAACCGGAAGCGGGCGACGGCCACGGCGGCGAACAGCGCCAGCAGCCCGGAGACCAGGATGGTGCCGAGTCCGACGATCATCGAATTGGTCAGGAACTGACCGAAGTTGCCCCGGTCGAAGATGTAGCTGAAGTGCTCGCCGCTGATGCCGCTGGGCAGGACGTCGGCGCCACGGGTGATCGCGTTGGGGTCGAGCGCGGTGCTGACCATCCAGTACACCGGGAACAGCGTGAAGACCAGCAGCGCGAACACCGCGACAGCGAGCCCGATCCGCCCGGCGGTCGTCGTGCGGGTCACAGCTCGTCACTCTCCTTGAAGAGGGTTCGGATGTAGACGATCGTGATCAGCAGCAGGAGCAGGGTGAGGAGTACGGCGGTGGCCGCTCCCGCGCCGTAGTCGTTCAGGGCGAACGCCTGCTGGTAGGACCACACGCCCAGGTTGAGGACCTCTTCGTTGCTGCCCGCGCCGCCCGGCATCAGATAGATCTGGGTGAAGACCTTGAAGTCCCAGATGGTCGACAGGATGGTGACGACGAGGAAGATCGGCTTGATGGTGGGCACGGTGATCTTCCAGAACCGCTGCCAGGCGTTGGCGCCGTCGATCATCCCCGCCTCGTACAGCTCCTTGGGGATGGTCAGCAGCCCCGCGAGCACGGTGATGGCGACGAACGGGAAGCCGTGGTGCACCACGTTGAGGGTGGCGATGGCGTAGAAGGACAGCCGCTCGGTGAACCAGTTGGTGGTCTCGGGGTCGATGAGCCCGAGCGAGCCGGCGAGCTGGCTCATCATTCCGTCGCCGGCCGAGAACAGCCACACCCAGACATAGGTGCCGGTGACGGCGGGCATCGCCCAGGCCGCCATGATCGCGGTGGAGCAGATGACCCGCCAGGTCGTACCGAGCCGCTGGAGCAGCAGGGCGGCGAGGGTGCCGAGCGCGACGGTGAGAGCCACGCAGGCGACCGCGAAGAACACGGTGTTGGGCAGGACCGTGCGCCACAGATCGCCGTCGGTGAGCAGGTCCTTGTAGTGGTCGAAGCCGGTGTACGTGCCGACTCCGCCGCCGAACTTCACCTCGTAGTCCTGGACGGACAGGATGCCGACCTTGACCAGCGGCCACAGGAGCAGACCGGCCAGCACCACGAGGGACGGCAGGAGCAGCAGCCAGGGGCGGGTGGTGCGACCGAGCTGCTTGCGGCGCAGCGTCGGGCCCGGACGCGGGGCGCGTGGCCGCGACGACTTCCTTACGGAGGAGGTCGTCGCGGCCACGTCGTCGTGCGCCGAGTCTTCGATGAGCGACTCAGGAGGCAAAGATCTTGTCCATCTCCTCGGCGGCCTGGTCCGCGGCCTCCTGCACGGTCTGCTTGTCCGTCAGGATCGACTGGATCATCTTCGTGACGACCTGCGTGGCCTGGATCTGGCCGTACGCGGGGGTCTTGGGCACGGTCGCGCCGGCCTCGGTCATCTGCTTGGCGAACGGCGCGACGAGCGGGTCGGCCTTCGCCTGGACCTCTTTGAGGAGGGAGTTCTGACCGGGGAAGTAGTTCGTCTGCTCGGCCCACTTGGTGGCGAACTCGCCGGTGGTGACGAGCTTGACGTACTCCCAGGCCAGGTCCTGGTTCTCGCCCTTGAAGGTGGAGAGGTAGGAGCCGCCCAGGAAGGACTTGCTCATGCCGCCGGTCTCACCCGGGATGGGCGCCGCGGCGAGCTTGCCCTCAAGGTCGGGGGCGGCCTGGACGAACGCCTTGGGCGTCCAGTTGCCGGAGAGGGTCATGGCGACCTTCCCCTTCTGGAAGTCGGTCGCCACCTCCTTCTCGGTCCAGGTGGTGACCTTCGCCGGGGACAGCTTGTCCTTCTTCGCGAGGTCGGTGTAGTACGTGATGCCCTTGACCGACTCCGGGGAGTTGATGCCGGACTTCCACTTGCCGCCCTCGTCGACGGCCAGTTCGCCGCCGGCGCCCCAGATGAACGGGGTCGCGAACATCTCCGCGCCGCCCGCGACGGGGAAGGAGATCATGCCCGGCTCCTTCTCCTTCAGGACCAGCGCGGTGTCGCGCAGTTCCTTCCAGGTGGTCGGGGCCTTGAGGTTGTGCTTCTCGAAGATGTCCTTGCGGTAGAGGAGGCCGCGGACACCGGCGTACCAGGGCATGCCGTACTGCTTGCCGTCCAGCGTGCCCGCGTCGGCCAGGCCCTCGACCAGGTCGTCGCCCAGCCCGGATTCCTTCACCTTGTCGGTCACGTCCACGAGGCCGCCGGTCTCGGCGAACTGCGGGATCCAGGTGGTGCCGACCTCGGCGACGTCGGGGACCTGGCTGGGTCCGCCCTCGATCGCGGTGGTGAACTTCTTCTGCGCGGTGGCCCACTGCTGGTACTCGACCTTGACCGTGGCGCCCGTCTTCTTCTTGAAGGCCGCGGCGACCTCGTTGAAGAAGGGCTTGGGGTCCGGGTTGGTCCCCTCCATGATCCATACGGTCAGGGTCTTGCCCTTGCCCGACGTTTCGCCGCCGTCCCCGCCCGAGTCCCCGCTGCCGCAGGCAGAGAGTCCGAGCGCCATGGTGACGACAAGGGCCCCGATGACATGTTTCCGCATGGCCGCTCCCTAACAGGATGTCTAGACCACAGGAACGTACGGAGCCCGGATTGCCCGGTCAAGTGCCGTCGGCCAGGGGATGTCGAACCGTTGCCTATCTGAACCCGTCTGCCATTGGACCGACCACTGACGGATCAGCCGACGGATCGGCCGACGATCGGCCGACGAGGGATCAGAGGGATCAGCCGAACTGGACCGACCGCTTGGCCAGCCCCATCCAGAAGCCGTCGATGACGTTGCGTACGGTGTCCAGCTCGTCCTCCGCCGCGCCGAGCGTCACGAACAGCGGCGCGAAGTGCTCGGTACGCGGGTGGGCGAGCGGCCCGGCCGGGGACTTGTGGGCGAAGTCGAGCAGCGCGTCGACGTCGCGCGCCAGCAGCGCCTCCCGGCCCCAGGCGTCGAACTCGGCCGACCAGCCCGGGACTCCGGGTCCCTCGTGGCGCAGCGCGGCCAGGTTGTGGGTGAAGAAGCCGCTGCCGACGACGAGGACGCCCTCGTCGCGCAGCGGGGCCAGCTTGCGGCCGATCGCGAGGAGTTGGCGCGGGTCGAGCGTCGGCATGGAGATCTGGAGGACGGGGATGTCGGCGCCGGGGAACATCTCGACGAGCGGGACGTACGCCCCGTGGTCGAGCCCGCGGTCGGGGACGCGCTGTACGGGGGTGCCGGGGCCGCGCAGCAGCTTCTCGACGGAGTCGGCGAGGCCGGGGGCGCCGGGGGCGGCGTACCGCACCTGGTAGTAGTGCGCGGGGAAGCCCCAGAAGTCGTACACCAGCGGCAGGGTCTCGGTGGCACCGAGGGCGAGCGGTGCCTCCTCCCAGTGGGCTGAGACGATCAGGATCGCCCGGGGGCGCGGCAGGTCGGCGGACCACGCGGCGAGCTGTCCGGGCCAGAGGGGGTCGTCGGCGAGGGGCGGGGCGCCGTGGGAGAGGTAGAGGGCGGGCATGCGCTCCGCTGTGCTGGTCATGGCGTCTCCCTGCCGGTCACGATCTACTTGAACCTTAAAGCACTTACTGAGCCGGACCTTACTTCCATCTAGTTCAACTTTCAAGGAGCACGTACAGTGGGGAGCATGGAGAGCGACGGGCAGCCACGCTGGCTCAGCGCCGAGGAGCAGGGCGTCTGGCAGGCGTATCTGCAGGCCACCACGTTGCTGGAGGATCATCTCGACCGCCAGTTGCAGCGTGACGCCGGCATGCCGCACATCTACTACGCGCTGCTCGTGCATCTGGCCCGCGCCCCGCACCGCCAGCTGCGGATGACCCAGCTGGCCAAGAACGCCAAGATCACCCGGTCCCGGCTCTCGCACGCCATAGCCCGGCTGGAGAAGAAGGGCTGGGTGCGCCGCGAGGACTGCCCCTCCGACAAGCGCGGGCAGAACGCCATCCTCACGGACGCGGGCGAGGCGGTACTCAGGCACTCCGCGCCTGGCCATGTCTCCGCCGTACGGCAGGCGATCTTCGACCGGCTCGGCCCCGAGCAGGTGACCCAGCTCGGGGAGATCATGCGGGTGCTGGCGGAGGGCCTTCAGCCGGACGGTTCGGACGCGGATCTGCCCTGGCGCCGCTGAGGAACAGCGGCACCAGGGCAGTTCTCGTCGTGCTGCCGAGGGTCGGTGCGTGACCGCCGGCGAGGGGTCGGTGCGTGACCACCGGCGAGGGCCGGTGGTCACCGCCCGGACCGTCAGTGCATGACCACCGGGACCTGGACGTCCTCCGCCGAGGCGTCGGCGCCCTCACCCTTGGCCACCTTGGTGCTCCCCGGACGGCCGGTGTTGATGAACGTGAAGGCGATCGCGGCCGCGAGGACCAGGATGCCGACCGCCCACCAGATGGCACTCGCGTAGCCGTGCACCATCGCCTGCAGCTCCAGGAGCTTCGGGTTGTTCGCGCCCGCCGCGTTCGCCGCGACGTACGCGGTGGTGGCGGAGGCGGCCACGGTGTTCAGCAGCGCCGTACCGATCGCGCCGCCGACCTGCTGCGAGGTGTTGACCATCGCCGAGGCGACGCCCGCGTCACGCGGCTCGATGCCGTGCGTCGCGAGGGACATGGCCGGCATGAACGCCGTACCCATGCCGAGACCGAGCAGCAGCAGCGCCGGCAGGATCAGAGCCGGGTACGAGGTGTCGAGCGACAGCCGCGTCAGCAGCAGCATGCCGGTCGCGCCCACCAGGAAGCCGGGGCCCATCAGCAGCCGCGGCGGCACACGGGTCATCAGCCGGGCGCCGATCTGGGTGGAGCCCGTGATCATGCCCACGATCATCGGCAGGAACGCGAAGCCGGTCTGGACCGGCGAGTAGCCCTTCACGACCTGGAGGTAGTAGGTCAGGAAGAGGAACAGACCGAACATGCCGATGATGGCCAGGCCCAGCGAGAGGTAGACACCACCGCGGTTGCGCTCCATCAGGACGCGCAGCGGCAGCAGCGGGGACTTCACCCGTGCCTCCACCGCGACGAACGTGGCCAGCAGTACGGCCGAGGCGACGAACATGCCGATCGTCGTCGGGTCGGACCAGCCCTCGGACTCGGCGCGCGTGAAGCCGTACACCAGCGCCACCAGGCCGAGCGTGGACAGGAAGACACCGGGGATGTCGAGCGGGTTGCGGTTACGGCCGCCCGCGGGCTCCCGGATCACGAAGTAGGCGCCGACGGCGGCCACGATCGCGAACGGGATGTTGACGAAGAAGGTCCAGCGCCAGTCCAGGTACTCGGTGAGGAATCCGCCGAGGATCAGGCCGACCGCGCCACCGCCACCGGCGATCGCGCCGAAGATGCCGAACGCCTTGGCGCGCTCCTTGGGATCGCCGAACGTCACGGCGAGCAGGGAGAGCGCGGCGGGCGCGAGAAGCGCGCCGAACGCACCCTGGAGGGCGCGTGAGCCGAGCAGCATGGCCTCGCTGGTCGCGGCGCCGCCGATGGCGGACGCGGCGGCGAAGCCGAGCAGGCCGACGGTGAAGGTGCGCTTACGTCCCCACAGGTCGGCGATACGTCCGCCGAAGAGCAGCAGACCACCGAAGGCGAGCGCGTAGGCGGTGATGACCCACTGGCGGTTGCCGTCCGATATGCCCAGGTCCTGCTGGGCGGAGGGCAGCGCGATGTTCACGATCGTCGCGTCGAGCACGACCATCAGCTGGGCCAGGGCGATGAACACCAGGGCTTTCCAGCGGTTGGGATCAGGGACCGAATCGGGGACCTGGGGGTCCGGGAGCCGGGTCTCGGCTGTTTTTGACATGGGTGAGGCCGCCTATGCGTACGAAGAGTTCATAACGGGCGCGGGGACGCACTGGTCGGCCCTACGCGCGGTTACGCGTTACTGGTTCGGGAGTGGCCGCCCGGCTTGGTCGAGGCCGGCGGCGTGACGTAGTGGTCCTGTGTGCCGGTGTCACGCAGTGGTGTTACGCAGTGGTGTTACGTGGTCGACAGAAGTTCTTGGTCCGGGGGCGCGTCACACGTCGTCATCGACCGTGCCGCAGGTCCTCCAGAGTCGCCGCCGCACCCGGCAGCTCGGAGCGCGCGGGCGCCTCCAGACCGTCGAGGAACAGCTGTAGATGCCGGTGCGTGAAGCGGTCGATGTTCAGACAGCCGATACCGGGCAGCGGACGGGTGAGCTGGGAGAGCGCGACCATCAGGTCACCGACCGCGACGTCGGTGCGCAGCCTGCCTGCCGCGCGCGCCTTCTCCATGAGACCTTCCACGGCCCCTTCGAGACGTTCGCGCGCCGCGTGCAGGTGAGGGAGGTCTCCGTTGAAACTGCCGGAGAGGAGCGGGCACAGGGCGCCGATCCGCTCGTCGGCCGCCGCGTGGACGAAGCGGCTGAGCGCCACGAACGCGTCGGTCTCCTCGGCCGCGGCACGCTCCGCCTGGTCCGCGGTGCGCGCCATGACGGAGTGCACCACCTCCAGGACGAGCGCGGCACGGTCGGGGAAGTGTCGGTAGAGAGTCGCGTTGCCGACGCCGGCGCGCCGGGCGATCTCGTCGAGCGGCACGTCCGGGCCCGACTCCACGAGGATCTCGCGGGCCGCCGCCACGATGCGCTCCCGGTTGCGCAGAGCGTCCGCTCGCGGACGCGGAACGCGACGCGTATCGGATTCGGCAGCGGTGGTCACGGCGGGCCCTTCCCTCGGTCAACTCGGGTCACTCGGTTCGCTCTGTTCACGGAAGTGGGGAAGGTGTCCCCGCTTTCCTTGACACGGGTGCAAACGGGGAAGCCGTCCCCGGTTATTTCACCGGGGCGTGTGAGCTGGGTCACCCACGACGAAAACCCCACGATCGGCGCACCCAGCGAGCGCCGACACGCCGCCCGTCGCAGTGTGATCGGACGGAGAGCAGTCAGCACGGACGACTGCCGCTGACCCGAAGGCGGCCGATGAAGCACACCCGTCGGATACGCGGAACCGCAGGTCACGGCCGCCATGCCAGACCCCGTCGGCTCGGTGCACTCGCCGCGCTCGCCGCCCTGACCCTCGCCGCCCTCACCACCGCCAGCGCGACCCTCCCGCTCCCCACCCGCGCCTCCGCCGGCCCGGTCTCCACCGCGCACGACGCGACGCTCGCCCCGTGCCGTATCGCCACCGCCACCGGCGTCCAGATGTCCGAGGGCGTGCCCACCCCCGCCGGCTACTCCCGCTCCACCGGCACGGTCCGCGCGCTCAACCTGATGGTCGACTTCTCGGACGCGCCGGGTCCCGGCAGCGCCGCCGACCGGCTCGGCGAGTTCTTCCCGCAGACGTCGCAGTGGTTCCGCACCAGCTCGTACGGGCGGCTCGACTACCGGCCCGAGGCCCCCCTGAAGGACTGGCTGCGGATGCCGCTGCCGTTCGAGGAGTACGGGATAGAGCGCGGCGCGCCGTACGAGCCCGGCTACCGGCGCCTCGTCCAGGACATCGTGACGGCGGCCGACCCCGAGGTGGACTTCGGCGAGTACGACCTGGTCAACATCCTCGTCACCCCCAACGCCGGCCCCTCGGCCCTCGACACCGTCCTGTCCGTGACGTTCTCCGGCAACGGCGAGGCCCCGAAGGCGGACGGCGTCCCGCTCTCCAACACGTCCTTCGTCTACAGCAGGCAGGACGACGGCTCGGGGTCGTACGCGCGGACCGGCTACCGGGTCCTGCCGCACGAGAACGGCCATGTCTTCGGCCTCCCCGACCTCTACACGATGGACGGCGGCGGCACGGTCGGGCACTGGGACATCATGTCCGAGGACTGGGGGGCCAACAACGACCTGCTGGGCTGGCACAAGTGGAAGCTCGGCTGGCTCGACAACGAGCAGATCAGCTGCGCGTCGGCCCCCGGCGTGAGCGAGCACGACCTCACCCCGCTCGCCGAACAGGGCGGCCACAAGCTCGCGTTCGTGCCGCTCTCCGAGGACTCCGGCCTCGCCGTCGAGGTCCGCACCCGCGCGGGCAACGACGAGGCCGTCTGCAAGCCCGGCGTGCTGATCTACCGGGTCGAGTCCGACGTCGACACGGGGCGCGGTCCGGTGACCGTCTCCGACAGCGAGGAGCGCAGCGGCGGGTGTACGCGGCGGCCCAACGTGCACGCGGAGCTGTCGGACGCGCCGTACGGGCCCGGGGAGACCTTCCGGGACCGGGACAGCGGCGTCAGCGTGGCGGTGCTCGGCAAGAGCGGGGACGGCGGCTACCGGGTCCGGATCAGCCGGTCCTGAACCAGCCGTCGGGGGTGAACGCCTCGGCGGTGGCCCGCTCGTCGCGCCAGTAGGCGTACGGGAGCGACTGACCGCGCAGCCACCGCTCGCCGGTCTCCGCCACGACGCGTGACTCGACGGTGGGCCCCTCGGCGGTGGGCGTGGCCCGGAGCGTCGCTTCGGACGGTTCCACCGACCCTTCCGCCGGCCGCTCCGCCGGCCCTTCCGCCGCGCCGTCCAGGACCAGCGCGCCGCCCGCCGCCATCGCGCCGTACACCTGGGCGAGCGCGACGGGGCCGGAGAAGGGGCGTGTGAGCCGCGTGACGGGGGCCGGGCCGAGGCCCGGCAGTTCGCCGCGGCCGAGCGCGTCGGCGGCGGCCCGGAAGCGGGCGTCCATCGCGGCGCCCGCCTGCGCGAGCTGGGTGGCGACGGCGCCCCGCAGGGGGTCCGCCGGTGACGCGTAGACGAGGGTGGCGTCGTCCTCGGCCCGGATCTCGATGTCCGGCGGGGCCGCGTACGGGTCGGGCGCGGGCAGCTTCCCCGGGCCGAGGACCACGACGCGTACGCGCTCGCGCTCCGCCCACCCCGCGATGACCGGCAGCCGCTCGTCGTCCACGAGCAGCACGCGGGGCGCGCAGTGGTCCAGCACCCGGCCCAGCTCGTCCCCGGTCCACGCCGCGTCGAGCGGTACGGCGACCAGCCCGGCGAGCTGCGTGGCCCAGAAGGCGCTCTGCCAGTCGGGCCGGTCGCCCATCACCACGGCGGCCCGGTCGCCCGGCCGCAGGCCGTAGGTGTCCACGAAACGGTTGGCCAGCATGGTCGCGGCGGCGAAGAAATCACCGTAGGTAAGGAGGTGGGCCCCGTCGCCGCCGACGAGGAAGGGCCGCTCCCCGTAAGCCCAGGTCGTCTCGACGAACTCCCGCAGGGTGCGCGGTCCGTCCGCGTACATGAGCGAGCCGTTCTCGGCGCGTACGACCTCGAAGGGCGCCCCGGGGGCGGTCAGGGCGGCGGTGTGCGGCAACGTACGGCTCGCTTTCTTCGTACCCTCGCATCAGGTCCGTCGAGCGAGGAGCTCCAGTTGCACCACTTGTACGTCAAGGTCTGCGGTCTGCGGAAGCCCGCCGAGGTCGAGGCCGCCGTGGCCGGCGGGACCTCCGCCGTCGGGTTCATCCTGACGACGAGCCCCCGGCGGCTGTCCCCCGCCGAGGCCCGTCCGCTCGCCGCGCTCGTGCCGCCGGGCATCGCCAAGGTGGCGGTCTTCCGCGGTGAGCCGCTGGAGGAGGTGCGCCGGGCGGCGGCCGAGGCGGGCGCGGACACCGTCCAACTGCACGGCGGGGAACCGCCCGAGTTCTTCGCCGCGCTGCGCGCCGACGGATTCCGGCTGATCCGCGCCACCTCGCCGGCGTCGGGCGATCCGCTGACGGCGGGCGCGTACGGCGAGGACCTGCTCATCATCGACTCACCCCGGCCGGGCTCGGGCGAGCGCTGGTCCCCGGAGTCGCTGCCGGAGCGGCCGACGGGGTCGTGGGTGCTGTCGGGCGGGCTCTCGCCGGACAACGTCGTGGACGCCGCGACGGCGCTGCTGCCGTGGGGCGTCGACGTGTCCAGCGGGGTGGAGAGCAGCCGGGGTGTGAAGGACGTCCGGCTCATCGAGAAGTTCCTCACCACCGTGGGCGGAATGCGTTTCTGAACACAGCGTGGCGGGTCGGGAGAGGGGCACCCGGTCGTAGGGCGTGGAGACACGCCCAGGATCCGATGCGACCCGACGCGACCCGAAAGGGGTTCCTCCCTTGATCAGCACACGTCTGTTCTCCCCGCCGCCGTGCTCCCGGCCGGTCAGATCGGTGACGGTCAGAGCGGTGACGGCCAGAGCGGCATCGGTCAGATCGGCGACGGTGACCCGATGACCACCGAGAAGATCCGGCGCATACGGCGGCGCCTGGAGCGGCTGATCGGCATCGCCATGACCGAGGGCAACGCGCTCGTCCCGCTGCGGAACGGCGACGAGATCTTCGCGTCGATGCTGGAGAGCATCCGCGGCGCCCGGCACACCATCGACATGATGACGTTCGTCTACTGGCGCGGCGACATCGCCCACGAGTTCGCGCAGGCGCTCGGCGAGCGGGCGCGCGCCGGGGTGCGCGTGCGGCTGCTGCTCGACGGCTTCGGCAGCCGGCTCATCGAGAAGGACCAGCTGGAGGCGATGGAGCGGGCCGGGGTGCGGGTGGCCTGGTTCCGCAAGCCGCTGTATCTGTCGCCCCTCAAGCAGAACCACCGCTGCCACCGCAAGGTGCTCGTCGTGGACGAGACGACCGCGTTCACCGGTGGTGTGGGCATCGCCGAGGAGTGGTGCGGCGACGCGCGGAACGAGAGCGAGTGGCGCGACACGCACGTCCGTGTCCAGGGGGCCGCGGTGGACGGGATCGCCGCCGCGTTCACCCAGAACTGGGCGGAGTGCCACCAGGAGATGTTCGACGAGCGGGACCGGTTCGTGGAGCAGTCCACGCACGGCGAGGCGATCGTGCAGGTGGTGCGTGGGTCGGCCAGCTTCGGCTGGCAGGACATGCAGACCCTGATCCGGGTGATGCTGGAATCGGCGGAGGAGCGCGTACGGCTGGCGACGGCGTACTTCGCGCCGGACGAGTACTTCGTGAAGCTGCTGTGCGCGACGGCCCGGCGCGGAGTCTCGGTGGAGATCCTGCTGCCGGGGCCGCACACGGACAAGCGGGTCTGTCTGCTGGCCGGACAGCGGTACTACGAGGACCTGACGGCGTGCGGCGTGAAGATCTACCAGTACCAGCCGACGATGATGCACGCGAAGGTCATCACCGTCGACTCGATCGCCTCACTGATCGGGTCCACCAACTTCAACCGGCGTTCGCTGGACCACGACGAGGAGGTCATGCTCGCCGTACTGGACGAGTCCTTCACGGCCGAGCTGGACGGCCACTTCGAGGAGGATCTGACGGTGAGCGAGCCGATCTGTCCGCGCCGCTGGAAGCGCCGCTCGCTGGCGCAGCGGGCCCGGGAGGCGTCCGTGGTCCCGATCCGCCGCTACCTCTGAGCCACCGGCGCGGATCTGGGACACCCTCGCGTCTCCGAGAAGCCCCCGCCCCCCGACCCCCGCCCCGCGTTCAGCTCGTGGGCTCCGCCGGGTGGTCGCCGGGGCCGTGGGTGTGGGCGGCGAGCGGGGTCGGGGACAGGTCGGTGCTCTCCTCGCCCTCTTCGAGCAGGGTGTCGGCCGGGCCCACGATGAGCGGGTCGGGTACGCCGAGGAGTTCCTCGTCCTTCCGGTCGTAGTCCATCCGCCACAGCAAGCTGCGCATGGCCTCCAGCCGCCCCCGCTTCTTGTCGTTGTTCTTGACCACGCTCCAGGGCGCGTGCGCCGTGTCGGTGGCCCGGAACATGTCGACCTTCGCGGCGGTGTACGCGTCCCAGAGGTCCAGCGACGCGAGGTCGGTGGGCGAGAGCTTCCACTGCCGTACGGGGTCGATCTGGCGGATCGCGAAGCGCGTGCGCTGCTCGTCGTGCGAGACCGAGAACCAGAACTTCACGAGCAGGACGCCGTCGTCGGTGAGCATCCGCTCGAACTGGGGCGCCTGGCGCAGGAAGTGCTCGTACTCCTCCGGCGTACAGAAGCCCATCACCCGCTCGACGCCGGCCCGGTTGTACCAGGAGCGGTCGAAGAAGACGATCTCCCCGGCGGACGGCAGATGCGCCACGTACCGCTGGAAGTACCACTGCCCCGCTTCTCGCTCGGTGGGCTTCTCCAGGGCCACCACGCGGGCACCACGCGGGTTGAGCCGCTCGGTGAACCGCTGGATGGTGCCGCCCTTGCCCGCCGCGTCCCGGCCCTCGCAGACCACCACCACCCGTCGGCCGGTGTCCTTCACCCAGCGCTGGAACTTGAGCAGTTCGATCTGGAGCGTGCGCTTCGTCCGCTCGTACTCGCGGCGGCGCATCTTCTGGTCGTACGGGTAGTTCTGCCGCCATGTCTGTACGGGGCGGCCGGACTTGTCGAGCAGGACGGGCTGCTCGGGGTTCCGGTCGTCGACGGTCAGCCCGTCCAGAAGGACGTCCGGCCCGTCGTCCTGGCCCTTCTCATCCGGCGGCATGCGGGCGCCCTCCCCGGTAGGCGCCGGGGTCGGGGACGGTGGTGCCGTCGAAGTCCGCCTCGTCGTCGAGGGGGGGAAGGTCGATGGTGTAGTGCGCCTCCAGGAAGAGGTCGCTGTGCTGCGGACGCGAAACGGACTCATCTGCGGCGGGAAGAGGCGCGGTTCGGACGATACGACGCTGAGAGCTCTGCATCCAAGACCATCCAGGGAAGGGAGTCGTACGGGCCGCGCGGCCCATTGCCGGGCGACTGGCTCATCCTTACATAGGGCTCGATCTTGACAAGCGAGTTGAGTGCCGGGACGGGCTCAGCCCGTCGGCCGATCGAGGTGGAAGCGCCCCAGGACCCGGTCCACCAACTGGCCCGCCGCCCCGGTGTAGTGCGCCGGGTCGGCCAGTTTCCTGAGGTCGTCGGCCGATCGGCGGCCGGTGAGGGCCGGGGCCTCGGCCAGGACGTCCGCGAGGGGGCGGCCGGTGGTGGCCGCCTCGGCCGAGACCTGGGCGAGCAGGGTCTTCGCCTCGGCCCTGCCGAGTTCCACGGAGAGCAGGGCCGCGAGCCGTTCGGAGACGACCAGGCCGCCGGTGAGGTCGAGGTTGGCCCGCATCCGGTCCTCGTGGACGGTCAGGCCCTCGGTCAGCTCGGCGGCGGTGTGCGCCGCGCCGCCGGCCAGGCGCAGGCAGTCGCGCAGCGGCAGCCATTCGGCGTGCCAGGCGCCGGCGGGCCGTTCGTCGTCGTGGACCGACACCTGCATGAGGGTGCCGACGAGGGAGGGCACCTGGTAGGCGGCGGAGCGGATCAGCGCCGAGAGGGCGGGGTTGCGCTTGTGCGGCATGGCGGAGGACGTGCCCCGGCCCTCGGCGGCCGGCTCCGCGACCTCGCCCGACTCGGTGCGGGACAGCAGCTGGACGTCCGCCGCGACGGAGCCGAGGGCGCCGGTCAGCAGGGCGAGCGCCGCGCCGAGGTCGGCGAGGGGGGTACGGACGGTGTGCCAGGGCACGAGCGGTTCGGTGAGGCCCAGCTCGGTGGCGAGCGCGGCCGGCAGCTCCTGGATGTACCGCGCGCCTCCGTCGTCGGCGGCGTCCGGTACGTGCAGGAGCGCGTACTCCAGATATCCGGCCATCGTGCCCGCGGCGCCGCCGAGTTGGACCGGCAGCCCCTCGCCGCGCACCCGGCGCAGCCGGTCGCGCGCGTCGAGTACGCCTTGCAGCCAGCCGGCCGCCTTGAGGCCGAAGGTGGTCGGTACGGCGTGCTGGCCGAGGGTGCGGGCGGCCATGAGGGTGTCGCGGTGCCGGGCGGCGAGGCGGGCCAGCGCGTCGGCGGTGCGGTCCAGGTCGGCCAGGACGAGGTCCAGGGTGCGCGCGGCGACCAGCATGAGGCCGGTGTCGAGGATGTCCTGGCTGGTGGAGCCCTGGTGGACGCTGTGCGCGGCGTCGGGGTCCTGGGCGGCGACCAGCGCGGTGAGCTGTCGTACGAGCGGCACGACCGGGTTGGCGGCGCCGCGTGAGCGCACCGCCAGGTCGTACAGGTCGAAGTGCTCGGCCCGCGCGGCCGCGCCGATGGCGCGGGCGGCGGACTCGGGTACGGCGCCGAGCCGGGCCTGGACGCGGGCCAGGGCCGCCTCGGTGTCGAGCATGGCCTGGAGGCACGCGGCGTCGGTGGTGGCGGCCTCGGCCGGGGTGCCGGCCCGGACCGGGGAGAACAGCCCCGTGTCTGCGGCGAACTGGTCGGTCGTCATATCTGATCCCCCGTCAAAGACTGCTGAGAGATGGCGATTTCACGTCGCCTTGGACCTCTGATGATCCGGCACCGGCGGCCGTGGCGGGCCCGTGGGCAGGGCCAGTACCGCGAGCGCGATGGCGTCGGAGTCTCCCAGTGTCACGGAGTTGACGCCGGGGCGGACCCCGGCGGCGGTCGCCCAGTGCACCGATTCGGTCGGCACACCGTAGGCGAAGCGCCTGGGATGCGCGCGGCCCTCGGCGTCGACGAGCCGGTACGGCCGGGGGGTGACGGCGAGGCCGCCGGTCTCGTACGCGCCGAGCCGTGGGTCGGCTATCGCGTAGGGGCGGCACTGCCCGGTGGCCAGCAGGTCCGTCAGCAGCGGGTCGGCCGTCCGGCGCAGGTCGGGCTCGGGCAGGCGGGCCTCGACCAGGGTGGTGACGTGCGTCAGGGAGCCGGGCACGGCGGGCGCCTCGACGGTGAAGGCGCCCCGGCCGGGGTCGGTGCCGACGCGCAGGCCGGGGCCGAGGACGGTCAGCACCCCGGCCTCGATCAGGGCGATCATCTGCTCGATCCGTATCGCGGGCGGGCCGATGGACAGGAAGGCGTTGAGCGGGGTGTACCAGCGCTCCAGGTCGTCGCGGTGCGAGCCGCCGGTGAGTCCGCCGTGGTCCACCACCAGCCGGATCTCGTTGCGCAGGTCGCGCAGCACGTCGAGCGCGGCCTTGAGGGGGCCGTCGACGTTGCCCGCGTCGGACTCGGCGAGATCCCGGCGCAGCAGGTCCAGCAGCCAGTCGCGGTGGTCCGCCGGGCCCCGGAAGCCCCGGTCGGCGTGGGGCGCGGAGAGGTACTTCCAGTCCCAGTGGTCGTCGGGGCCGATGCCGTACGCGTCGAGCAGGTCGGACTCCTCGGCCGACCCCCAGGCCGGGGTCAGATACCGGTCCGCGAACCGGCCCGCCTCGTGCTCGCCGACGCGCCGGGCGAGCAGCGCCGTGTAGTGGACGGTCTCGACCTCCTTGGCGATCAGCGGCCAGAGGTCGCGGCCGAAGTCGAGGCCGCCGCCGAGCCGGGCGGCGGTACGCAGCCGCTCCAGCTCCGCCGGGGTGAGGACCCGCGGGATGTGCCTGCCGTGCGCGCCCTTCTGGTTGCGGCCGCGCGAGTGGTACGGGATGCCGCGCCGGGAGGCGGCGTACAGGCGCGGTTCGCGTCCCGAGGGGCCGTACACGAGCCGGCCGTCCCGGCGGGTGTACGTGCCGCCGCGGCCGAGTGTGAACAGCGTCAGATGGTCGAAGAAGTTCAGCCCGAGTCCGCGCAGGGCGACGGCCTCGCCGGGCCGGACGGCGGACAGGTCGGTGTCGGCGGGGTTGGCGGGCGGGACGTACGTCAGCGCGTGGGCCCGCGCGAAGCCGGCCAGTTCGCGCTCGCCGGGGCCGCCGACGACCGGGAGATGGCCCTGGGCGAGGACGACCGCGTCCAGGTCCTCGATACGCGAGCCGTCGGCGAGCAGCACGGCCTGCGGGCCGTCCGGGCCCCCGTCCAGCCGGACGGCCCGTCCCGGGTGGACGACGACGCGGACGTGCGCGGGCGCGGTGCGGACGACCTGGCCGAAGACCCACTCCAGGTAGTGGCCGTAGAAGGCGCGGGTCGGGTAGGAGTCCGGGGTGAGGTCGCGGGCCTCGGCGCGGACCTGGTCGTCGTACGCCTCCCCCGGCTCCGTGCCGAGCCGGGCCGCCCAGTCGAACAGGCTGGGGCCGGGGGCGAGTTCGCCCTCGATCCCCACGCTCTCGTCGGTGAACAGCGTGACCTGTGAGGCGACGGTGTTCATCAGCAGGTGGTGGGACTGGTCGGTGCGCCACACGCTTCCGGCGCCGGGGCGGTACGGGTCCACGATGTGCGCCACGAGGGTGGAGCCGGGCGGGAGGCGGCGGCGCGCGTTGGCGCAGAGCCGTTCCAGGACCGAGAGGCCCCGGGGTCCGCCGCCGACGACGCAGACCTCCAGATGTCCGTCACTCACGTGTGTCTCCGTCTCCGTCCCTGTCTCCGTCTCCCGTTGGGCATCCACGCGGCCGGTCAGAGGACTTCGACGGTGGGGCCGGTCTCCAGCCGGTGCCGGCAGTCCAGTACGAAGTCCGAGGCACGGCTGACGAGTTCGTAGTCGAAGGCGTCGTGGTCGGTCAGCAGCACCACCGCGTCGGCCGCCGCCAGCTCCGCCTCGGAGAAGTCGCAGCGGGTCAGTTTGCTGTCCACGGTCACCGCCTCGACCACGTACGGGTCGGCCGCGCGCACGTCGGCGCCCAGACCGAGCAGCAGCTCCGCCACGCGCAGCGCGGGCGACTCGCGCGCGTCGCCGGTGTTCGGCTTGTACGCGAGGCCGAGCAGCAGGACGCGGGAGCCCGCGAGCGGCCTGCGGCGGGCGTTGAAGGCGAGCAGCAGCCGCTGGACCACATGGTCGGGCATGTGCCCGTTGATGTGGTTGGCGAGTTCGACGAACTCGAAGCGGCGGCCGAGGGTGCGCCGTACGCGCCAGGACAGATACTCCGGGTCGACGGGCAGACAGTGCCCGCCGACGCCGGGTCCGGGGGTGAAGCGCATGAACCCGAAGGGCTTGGAGGCGGCGGCGTCGAGCGCCTCCCAGACGTCGACGCCGAGTTCGTGCGCGTACATCGCCATCTCGTTGACCAGCGCGATGTTGACGTGCCTGAAGGTGTTCTCGATCAGCTTGGACAGCTCGGCGACCTCGGTCGTGCGCACCGGCACGGTGGTACTGGTGATGGTGTCGTAGAAGGCCGTTACGGCGGTGAGTGACGCCGCGTCGATGCCGGACACCACCTTGGGCGTGTTCTCCAGGCGCCAGGTCGGGTTGCCGGGGTCGATGCGCTCGGGGCTGTAGCCGAGGTGGAAGTCGTCGCCCGCGGTCAGGCCCGAGCCCTCCTCCAGCAGTGGGACGAGCAGTTCGACGGTGGTGCCGGGGTACGTGGTGGACTCCAGGACCACGGTCGCGCCGGGGCGCAGCCGGGCGGCGAGGGTGTGGGCGGCCGACTCGATGTACGAGAGGTCGGGCGCGCCGTCGCGCAGCGGGGTGGGCACGGTGACGACCGCGACGTCGAAGCCGTCGAGGTCGGACGGGTCGGTGGTGGGCAGGTAGGAGCCCTGGTCGAGCAGGACGGCGAGCTGTGCGTCGGGGATGTCCTCGACGTAGGACTCACCGCCGATGAGCCGTTTGACGCGGTCGGTGTCCACGTCGTAGCCGACCACTTGGTGGCCGGCCAGCGCGGCCCGGACTGCCAGCGGCAGGCCCACGTACCCCTGCCCGACAACGACGACCTTGCTTTTCACGGTTGCTCCCGTCGGAGGAAGTGGGTCAGTTGGTGGTGGGGGTGTTGGTTGTGGGTCAGTTGGTCGGCTGGTCGGCTGGTCGGGTCAGTTGGTCCGTCGGTCGGGCGATCGGTCGTTCGGGCGGCCGATCGGGCGGGCGGAGTTGTGCGAGCCGGACTCCGTGGGGCGCGGCCCCGCTCAGTCGAAGAACGCGCAGACCACGTCGGCCGTACGCTCGACCTGACTGTCCGTCAGGCTCAGGTTCAGCGGCAGCGCGAGATGCCGGGCGCTCGCCAGCTCCGCGCCGGGCCGCCGCCCGTCGGCGCCCGTTCCCGCGTACGCCGCGAAGGCGGCCAGCCGGGGCAGCGGCACCGGGTAGTAGACGCGGCTGCCGACTCCGTGCGCGGCGAGGTGGGCGGCCAGCGAGTCCCGGCAGATGGTCTGTACGGCGTAGACGTAGTGGCACTGGCCGTCGGCCCCGGCGGTCGGGGCGAGCAGGCCGCGCCCGCGCAGCGCCGCGAAGCGCGCGTTGTAGTGCTCGGCGACGGCGGCGCGCCGGGCGACCATGTCGTCGGCGCGCTCCAGCCGGCCGAGCTGGAAGCCGGCCTGCACCTCGTCGAAGCGGCTGTTGAAGCCGACCTCGTGGTGCACGAAGCGCTGGACGCCGTCCTGTCCGTGGTTGCGCAACCTCCGTACGAGTGAGGCGAGTTCGGCGTCGTCGGAGAGGACGACCGCGCCTTCGCCCGGCATCCCGAACGGCTTGACCGGGAAGAACGAGTAGAGCCCGACGTCCCCCCACGTACCGGCCGCCCGGCCGCCCAGGGTCGCGCCCTGGGCCACCGCAGCGTCCTCGACGACCGCGATCCCCCGGCGGCGCGCGAAGGACCGGATCGCGGGCATGTCGGCCATCGTCGTGAAGGTGTGGGCGGGGACGACCGCGCGGGTGCGGCCGGTCACCCGGCTCTCCGCGTCGACCGGGTCCAGGACCATCGTCACCGGGTCCACGTCGGCGAAGACCGGCACCGCGCCGACACCCAGCACCGTCGCGGCCAGCGGCTCCGCGCCGAAGGCGGGCACGATCACCTCGTCGCCGGGGGCGACCCCGACGGCCCGCAGAGCGAGCGTGAGCGCGCCGGTCCCGCTGGCGCAGGCGACCACGTCGCGTACGCCCGTGCGTTCGGCCAGCCGCCGTTCCAGCTCTGCGGTGCGGCGGCCGAGGATGAACTTCTGCTCGGGGTCGGTGCCGACCTCGTACAGCACCTCGCGCAGCAGTTCACGTTCGGTGTCGGGGAGCCGGGTGTGGGCGTAGGGGACGACGTCGGCGGCCGGGGCCGGGGCGGAGGGCGCTGTCCGGGCCTGGGCCTTGGTCTGGGCCTTGGTCTGGGCGGGCGAGGTCTCGGTGGTCATGACGTACTCCCGGTGAAGAAGGAGCGGACGGCGTCGCACACCCGGCCGAGCTGAGTGAGGGTCAGCTCGGGGTAGAGCGGCAGCGCGACGGTGCGGTGGCTCGCCGCCTCGGCGTGCGGGAAGTCGCCCTCCTGGTGGCCGAGATGGGCGAAGCACGGCTGGAGGTGCAGCGGCAGCGGGTAGTAGGTCTCGGTGCCGATGCCCGCGGCGGCGAGGTGCGAGACGAGGGCGTCGCGCCGGTCGGTCTCGACGAGATAGACGTAGAAGACGGGGTCCACCGGCTCACCGCGCTCCACCACCGTGGGCAGCCGGCGGACGCCGGGGATGCCGCGCAGGCGCCGGGTGTACGCGTCGGCGAGCACGGCGCGGCGGCGGATGTCGTCGTCCAGCGTGGTCAGCCTGGTGAGCAGGGCCGCGGCCTGGATCTCGTCCATCTTGCTGTTGGTGCCGGCCAGTTCACCCTGCCGCGCGTACTCGGCGCGCGCGGTCGGCGCCTGCGGCGCGGCAGAAGGTGCCAGGGCGGGCCGGCCGTGGTCGCGCAGCCGCTGTACGGCACGGGCGAGCGCGTCGTCGTCGGTCAGCACCATGCCGGCGTCGCCGAGCGCGCCCAGCGTCTTGGTGGGGAAGAACGACAGCACGCCGCCCGCCCCGATCAGACCGGTGTGGCGGCCGTTCAGCCGCATCCCGATGCCCTCGGCGCTGTCCTCCAGGACGAGCAGTCCATGCTGTTCGGCCACCGTGAGCACCGCGGTCATGTCGGCGGGCTGGCAGAACAGATGCACCGGCATGACGGCCTTGGTGCGCTCCGTGACCGCCGCTTCGAGCGCGGCCGGGTCGAGGTTGTAGGTGAGCGGGTCGACATCGACGAAGACCGGGACCGCCCCGACGAGCGCCACCGAACTGGCCGACGCGAAGAAGCTGAAGGCCGGCACGATCACCTCGTCGCCGTACCCGATCCCCGCCGCGCGCAGCAGCAGGACGAGCGCGTCGGTGCCGTTGCCGACGGCGATCGCGTGCCGGGCACCGGTGTAGGCGCGCAGGGCGGCTTCCAGCTCGGCGGTCCTGGGCCCGTTGGAGTACGTACCCGATTCGCACACCTCGTCGAGATACGCGCTCAGTCGGGGCCACAGCCGCTCGAAGGATTCCGCCTGTGTGAAGAACGGGACGCTGCTCGCCGGAGCCGGCATCGCCTTGCTGTTCATTTCACTCCACTCGTCTCGGCGGTAAAGCGGTCGGGCGGATCTCTCAGCGGTTCGAACGTAGACGGCACGCCGACGCGCCTTCGATAGCAATCACCCGGCAATCCCTTGGCAATTGCCGAGGACGGCGCAGGCAAGCGTGTGCAGAACTCTGCCTATTACCCGGGTCGTTACTTATTGCCGGTCCGAAAAACCTTGACTTGCCTCTTCGTTGTGACGGACGGTGAAGCCCAATTCCACGGACCGACAGGAGTTTCCAGTCGTGACCGACAAGAAAGTGATCCTCGCCGAGCCACGCGGATTCTGTGCGGGGGTACGCCGGGCGATAGAAATCGTCGAGAAGGCATTGGAGGTCCACGGAGCCCCCGTCTATGTGCGAAAAGAAATCGTCCACAACCACTACGTGGTGGGAGTGCTGAGGCGACGCGGCGCGATCTTCGTGGACTCCGAGGCGGACGTGCCTCCCGGCGCGGTCTGTGTGTTCTCCGCGCACGGCGTCTCCCCGGAGGTACGTGAGAACGCGACCGCCCGCCGGCTCGACACCATCGACGCGACGTGCCCGCTGGTGTCGAAGGTCCACCAGGAGGCGCGGCGCTACGCCCGCGACGGCCGCACCCTGCTGCTGGTGGGCCACGCCGACCACGAGGAGGTCGAGGGCACGTACGGCGAGGCGCCCGACCGTACGGTGGTCGTGGAGAGCGTCGAGGACGCGCACGCGCTCGACCTGCCGCGTGACACCCCGGTCGCGGTGCTCACCCAGACCACGCTCTCGATGGACGAGACCGCCGGCATCGTCGCCGCGCTGGGCGAGCGCTTCGACGACCTGCGCAGTCCCGCCGACGGCGACATCTGCTACGCCAGCACCAACCGGCAGGTCGCGGTGAAGGAGATCGCCGCGCGCAGCGATCTCGTGCTGGTCGTCGGGTCGCGCAACTCCAGCAACTCGGTACGGATGGTGGAGGTGGCCCTCCTCGAAGGGACCGCCGCGTATCTGGTGCCGGACGTCACGGAGCTGGACGTGAGCTGGCTGGACGGGGTACGGACGGTCGGCGTGAGCGCCGGCGCCAGCGCTCCCGAGCTGCTGGTCGACCAACTGCTGGAGCGGCTGGACCAGTTGGACTTCCACGATGTGGAGCTGTCCGTCACGACCAAGGAGGACATCGTCTTCCAGCTGCCGCCGGGCCTCACCCGGGCGCGGCCGTCCGCCTGACCGGAGCCGTGAGGCCGGTGGCGTCGCGCCGGTGGCGTGAGGCCGTTGGCGTCGCGCCGGTGGCGTGAGGCCGGTGGCCGAGCCGTCGGCCCTCTCCGACGGGTGCCGTACGAGGTGCGCCGCGTACGCACCGGAGCCGGCGCCGCGAGCCGGGAGCCCCGGGCCTCGGAGCCGTACGCCCAAAGGGCACCGACCCGTCGCCCCAAGGACCAGATCGCCGACACGACAGGAGAACGCTCATGACCGTCTCACCGCCCGCACCGGCCGTCGAACGCCTCGGGGGCCTCGCCGCCCGGTCCCGCGCGGCCGTCCTGGACCGTACCGAGGCGCGGCTCGACGCCATGCTCGCCGCGGAGCACTCCCGCTGGGCGGCGGTCGACGCGCGCGCCGCGGTCCCCGTCGAGGCCATCGGCGACCTGATCCGGGCGGGCGGCAAACGGCTGCGCCCCTCGTTCTGCGCCGCCGGATTCCTCGCGGCGGGCGGCGAGTTGTCCGACTCGCGGGTGGTGGACGCGGCGGCGGCCATCGAGATGCTGCACGCGTTCGCGCTCATCCACGACGACGTCATCGACGACTCCGACCTGCGCCGCGGCAAGCCCACGGTCCATGTCCGGCACATCGACGAGCACCGTGAGCGCGGCTGGCAGGGCGAGGCCCGCCGTTACGGCGAGGGCATCGCCGTACTCGCCGGTGACCTGGCCTTCTCGTACGCCGGGCAGCTCATCCAGGACCTGCCCGCCGAGGCCCGGCTGGTCTGGGGGCGGCTCGTCAGCGAGATGATCATCGGCCAGCACCTGGATGTCACGGTCGCCGCGGAATCCCTCCCGGACCCGAAGCTGGCCCGGTACATCGCCAACGCCAAGTCCGGCCACTACAGCGTCCACCGCCCGCTGGAACTCGGCGCGGCCATCGCGGGCGACTCCTCGTCGGCCGCCGCCTTCGAGGCGTACGGCACCGCGCTGGGCGAGGCGTTCCAGCTGCGCGACGACCTCATCGACACCTACGGCGACGCCGAGGCCGTCGGCAAGCCGGTCGGCGCCGACGCCGAACAGCACAAGATGACGCTCCTGGTGAGCCTCGCCGCGCTGCGCGACGCCCGTGTCGGCGAGCTGGTCCGGGCCGCCGACTGGGACGGCGCCGCCCTCGCGGAGGCGCTGAACAGCAGCGGTGTGCGCGCCGAAGTGGAGCACCGCATCGACGAGTTGGTGGTGCAGGCGCACGAGGCGCTGTCGGCGGCCCCCATCGGCGAGGAGTGGAAGCGCGAACTCGCCGACATGGCCGTGTCCGTGGCCTACCGCGACCACTGATCCGACCGTCCGTCCGTTCCCTCTCGGAGTCGCCAGGTCTCCTCAAGAGCGAAGGTCACGTCATGCTGAACACGTTCATCGTCGGCGGCGGGCGAGCCGGCCTCGGGCTGCACTGGCCGGTGCTGCGCAAGCTGCGCGCCCTGCCGGACGAATCCGGCCTGTGGTCACCGGATCCGCCCGTGGTCTGGGACGTCCAGGACATCCGCGAACAGGCCCTGGCCGAGGGCCTGTTGCCCGCGGACTCGCCGGCTCACGCCGCCACGCTCGCGGACCCCGCCACCACGGTCGTCCATCTGTGCACACCGCCGGCCGACCGGTTCGCCACGCTCCAGGAGCTGGCCGACCTCGGCTACACGCGCATCGTGGTCGAGAAGCCGTTGGCCGTCGGCACCGCCGGTCTGGAGGCCATCGACATGCTGGCGCGGGTGCGCGGTCTGCGGCTGCGGGTCGTCTCGCCGTGGCTGGCCAGCTCGCTGACCGGGAAGCTGGCGGAGCTGGTGCGGTACGGGGCCGAAGGCGAGGCGCCGGGCGGTGAGCTGGGCGCGCTGCGTTCGATGTCCTTCACCCAGTTCAAGCCGCGCTGGACGCGCACCCTGCGCTCCGACAACCACACCACCGCCTTCGACGTGGAGCTGCCGCACTCGCTCGGTGTCGCCCTGCGGCTCGCGGGCGACGCCCGGATCACCGACGCGGCGCTGACGGACATGCGGATCGGCGACACCGTCATCCCCGACATGGGCGGCGCCCGGCTGACGCTCCGGCACCACAACGGCGTCACCACGGAGATCGCCTCCGACCTCACCTCGCCCGTCCGCGAACGCCGGATCGGGCTGCGGTTCGACACCGGTCATGTCGTCGGCCACTACCCGATCAGCGACGTCGACCACTACGCCACCCTGACGGTCCACGACGGCACCGGCGGCGCCACACCGGCCCCCCGGCTCCTCTTCGACGACGCGCTGACCAGCTACGTCGACGGCGCCTACCGGGACTACGCGGCGGGCACGGACCGGTCGGGCGGTTCCGACGGCCGGGACGACTACACGATCGCCCGGCGAGTGGTCCAACTCCTGCAAGAAGCGCGTCTGTTGGCCTCCGCACGGCGCGAAGGGCAGCCCGCGTCCCCCCGCCCACAGCTGACCGGGGTCTCCCCCGCCCTCCGGAGCGGAGCCGACCATGAGAGCTGACATCCGGCTGAGTGGCATCGGCGACGAGGCCGCCCCCGGACTCGACCGCCAGATCGAGGCGGTGCGGCGGCTCGGCTGGGACAGCCTGGAGCTGCGCTCGGTCGACGGTGTCCCCCTCGCCGACCTCGACGCCCCGGCCTTCGACCGGGTGGCCGGCCGGATCGCCGACGCCGGGCTCGGGGTCTCCTGCGTCGACTCCCGGATCGGCAACTGGGCCCGTACGGTCGTCTCCCCGTTCGCCGACGACCTGGCCGAACTGGACCGGCTCGCCGACCGGTGCGACCACCTCGGCACCCGCTTCGTACGGATCATGTCGTACCCCAACGCCGGTCTGTCCGAGGGTGATTGGGAGCGTGAGGTACTCGACCGGGTGCGGCGGCTCGCGATCCGCGCCGAGGGCGCGGGGCTGGTGCTGGTGCACGAGAACTGCGCGGGCTGGGCCGCGACCGACCCGGCGCGCATGCTCCGGCTGCTCGACGCCGCCGACAGCCCCGCGCTGCGGCTGCTCTTCGACGTCGGCAACGGCATCGCGTACGGCTACGAGGCGTACGACCTGCTCGCGACCGTCGCGCCGTACGTCGCCCATGTGCATGTGAAGGACGGCACGGGCGACACGACCGCGCAGTTCTACTCGCTCCCCGGCGACGGGGACTGCCGGGTCGCGGACTCGCTGCGGCTGCTGTTCGCCCGGGGCTACTCCGGCGCCGTCTCGATCGAGCCGCACATCAACATCCGTCCGCACGAGGGGTGGTCGGACCCGTCCGGGGACTACGTGGACGAGTTCGTGGCGTACGGGAAGCGACTCGAAAAGCTCGTGAACGGGCTGGGCCCGGCGGCGGACCGCCCATGACCCACCCAGCCCCGCGCCCCCGCCGGATCGACCCGTCCACCACCGCCGCGCTGACCGGGTCCGACCGCGCACTGCTGCTGCGCCTGCTCGCCCTGCGCACCGCCGGGCCGCTGGAGACCGGCGGCGGTCAGCCGGTGGAGCTGTGGGAGGCGCAGAGCGCGTACGCGGCGGCGGCGGCCGAACTCGGCTTCCGGGTCGTCCACCACACCCCCGCCGGACCGGACGCGCTCACCGGCTCCGACGTGCCCCGGGCGGTGCGCCAAGCCGCCGACACCCTGCCCGGCTTCCTGGACTGCCAGCCGAACATGGTGCTGCGGCTCGGACCCGAACTGCCGCGCGCGGCAACGGTGATGTTCAACGTGCACCTGGACACCGTCGCGGGCGGCGGCCCCGTCTCGTTCGACGGGTCGCGCTTCCACGGCCGCGGCTCCATCGACGCCAAGGGCCCCGCCGTCGGACTGCTCGCCGGTGTACGGGCGGCCCTCGCCGCCTCCCCCGCGCTCGGTACCGAGGTGGGCGTGCTGATCCAGCTCGTCTCGGGCGAAGAGGGCGGCGCCATGGGCGTGTTCGGCACCAGACCGCTGGTCGAGCAGGGGTACGTGGGGCGGCTCAACGTGTTCTGCGAGCCGACCGGCCTTCGCGTACTGGGCAGGGCCACCGCCTCCATGACCGCGCGCCTGCGCGTGGCCGGCCGTGACGGTATCGACGACGAGCCGGGCGCGGGCCACAACGCGACGGTGCTCCTGGGCTATCTCGCCCAGCACCTCGCCACCGAACTGCCTCCGTACGCGGTCGACGGCCAGGTCTGCGTCGCCGGTATGAACACCGGCTCCATGCACAACAAGGTCTACGGCACCGGGCAGTTGCTGCTCAATCTGTCGTACGGCTCCGAGGACACCGGGCGCAAGCTGGAAGCCGCGCTGGACGACGCGCTGCGGACCGGCGTGGAGCGCTTCCGCGAACGCTTCGCCGGCATCCCGGCCTTCGCCACCACCGCCCGCGACGCCGCGCGTGTGACCCATCTCGACTGGCTGAAGCGGGGGTTGCCCGCGCTGTCCGCCGACGACACGTGGGTCGGCGAGCTGCTGCTCGACCGGGCGGGGTTCGCCCCGTGGCCCGCCGGGCTGCCCGCGTTCACCTGTGACGCGATCTGGCTGGCCGGCGTACCCGACACCTCGACGGTGGTCTTCGGCCCCGGCGACCTCGGCGGCAACCAGGCACACGCGGAAGGGGAGTTCGCCGATCTGGCCGACCTCGACCGGTACGCGCGGCACATCGACCGCCTGCTCATCTCCTTCGCACGCAACCGGCTCGACCGGCTCGACCAGGGGAACTGACCTATGACGACGAGCACTTCCACAGCCATCACCGCCACCACTACCGCCACCGGCACCGGCACTTCGGTGCGGGTCGACGCGACCGAACTGGTGGCCTTCACCGCCGCCGTGTTCCGGCACCACGGCCTGCCCGCCGAACGGGCCCTGACCGCCGCGCACGCCCTGGTCCACGGCGACCTGACCGGCATCACCTCGCACGGCCTGACCAACCTCACCCGCCTCTATCTCAAGCTGTTCGAGAACGGCCGCTGCGACCCTGCCGCCGAACCCGAGGTGCTGGCCGACCGGGGCGCCGCCGTACTGCTCGACGCGCACCGCGCACTCGGCCTCTGGTCGGCGAGCGAGGCCGTCGACCTGGCCGCCGAGCGTGCCCTGGCCTACGGCGTCGGGCTCGTCTCCGTACGCGACGCCACCCACCTGGGCTGCGCGGGCGCGCACGCCAAGCGCGCGGCGGACCGGGGAATGATCTGTCTGCTGGTCTCCAACTGCGGTCAGCAGCGCATCATCCGGCCTCCCGGCGGACGGGCCGCGCTGCTCGGCACCAACCCGCTCGCGTTCGCGGCCCCCGCGGGTCCGCGGCCCCCGCTCGTACTCGACATGAGCACCACCGTGGTCCCGACCGGGCGCGTCCGAGGTGCGGCGCGGGCCGGACAGCCCATCCCCGAGGGGTGGTTGGAGGACGGGGACGGCCGGCCGGTGACGGATCCGCACGCGCTCGACCGGGGCGACGGCTATCTGAAGTGGCTGGGCGGCGATCCGGCGACGGGGGCTTTCAAGGGGTACGGGCTCGGCCTGCTCGTGGAAGTCCTCGGCGCGCTCCTGCCGGGGGCGGGGCTCGGCCCGGCGAGGGAAGCCTGGTCCGGCAGCGGCAGCCCCAGCGGCCAGGACGACGACATCGGCTTCACGGTGCTGGTCGTCGCGCCCGCGGAGCTGCGTCCGCGTGAGGACTTCGAGGCACAGACGGCGGGGATGTTCGACGCGCTGGTCGGCTCCCCGGCGGTGGCCGAGGACCGTCCCGTCCGCTACCCCGGCTGGTTCGAGGCGGAGCGGGCGACGGAGCACGGCAAGAGCGGGGTGCCACTGTCGCGTTCGCTGTTCGAGGAGTTGGTGGCGGTGGCGGCGGAGCGGGGCCTCACGGCGCCCGCGCCCTTGCCGCCCCCCAACTGACACGCGACGCCGAAGCGCCCTACAGCCCCATCAAGGAGGACACAGACAATGAAACCCCTGCGGACAGGCGTGGTGGGGCTCGGGGTCATCTCCCGGTTCTATCTCGACGCCTTCCCCGGCCTGCCCACGCTCGACCTGGTCGCGGTGTGCGACCTGCGCGAGGAGGCCCTGGCCCCGCACCGCGCCGCCGGCCTGCCCTGCTACCGGGACCACCGGCGGATGCTGGCCGAGGCCGGACTCGACGCGATCGTCGTCAACGTCCCCAACGACGCGCACGCGGCCGTCTGCCGGGACGCGCTGGAGGCGGGCGTCGCGGTCTGCGTCGAGAAGCCGCTCGCGCTGGACCTGGCCGAGGGCCGCGCGCTGACCCGACTGGCCGCGCGCGAAGGGTCGGTGCTGTTCACCGCGTTCCACCGGCGCTACAACGACAACGTGCTCGGCCTGCTGCGTTCACTGCCCGCCGACGCGTCGGCCGTGGAGTCGGTGACCGTCCGCTATCTGGAGAAGATCGAGGAGCACGTCGGCGCGGACCGCTGGTATCTCGACCCGGCGCGCTGCGGCGGCGGCTGCGTCGCCGACAACGGCCCCAACGCCTTCGACACCGTGCGGCTGTTCCTCGGCGAGCTGACGGTCGAGTCCGCCGAGGTCGTACGCGACGAGGAGGGCGTCGACCGGCAGGCGCGGGTGGCGCTGCGCTCCGCCGGCGGGGTGCCCGCCACCGTGGAGCTGGACTGGTCGTATCCGCACGGCGAGGCGAAGGACGTCACCGTCCGGCTGAAGGACGGCACCGAGCACCACGCCGACATGCTGGCCGGACACCACGCGTTCAAAAGCTCGCTGAAGCACGAATACGTGGGTGTGCTGGGCGAGTTCGAGCAGGCGGTCCGCGCCGGTACGGACGCCTCCCGCGCCGGGCTCGCGATGCTGGAACTGGTCGACGCGACGTACCGGACCGAGCGGGCGGGGGCGGTCCCGTGCTGAACAGGACGGCGTACGGTCCCCCGGCGCCCGCGCCGCTCGCGCCCAGCCCGGAGAACGGCGACAAGCGCACCGTCAGGTCCGAGGTGGTCAAGGTGCTGCGCCACCGCCGTACGGACCGGGGGATGCGCCTGGAGGAGTTCGCCTCCCGCTGCGTACGCCAGGGCGAGCTGCACGAACTGGTCACCACCGACCACCTGGAGACCGAGGAGGGCTCCCGTATCGACCGGGTCGGCTTCCTCGGATTCGTGGAGATCTCGGTCGCCGGGGTGCTGGACCGGGGCGACATCGTCCTCGTCGACGGGGAGCCCATCGGCACTCTCCTGGGCTTCGACGCCTGCCACTTCCCCAACCACTACAACGTGCTGATCCACACCGCCTGGACACTCACCGGTCCCGAGGCCGGGCTGCGCCCCGGCTCGCAGGTGACCTTCCGTCCGCCGCCGTCCACGGCCGGCGACACGGGTCCGGGCCGGCCGTGACGGCCCCGTACGACATGGAGGATTCGGTCATGCCCCTACTCGACGAGATCGCGGCCCCTCGCGACCTCCGCGCCCTCACTCCGCCACAGCTGGACCAACTTTCCGGTGAGATAAGGGAGTTGATGATCGACGCGGTGTGCCGCACCGGCGGACACCTCGGGCCCAACCTGGGCGTGGTGGAGCTGACCATCGCGCTGCACCGGGTCTTCGACTCACCCAGGGACACGCTGCTCTGGGACATCGGCCACCAGACGTACGTACACAAGCTGTTGACCGGCCGCCACGCCGCGTTCGGCGGGCTGCGTACGCGCGGCGGGCTGTCCGGGTACGCCTCGCGCGCCGAGTCCGAGCACGACGTGATCGAGAACTCCCACGCGTCGACGGCCCTCAGTTACGCGGACGGGCTGGCGCGGGCCCGCGAGCTGAGCGGCGACACCGACCGCGCGGTGGTGGCCGTCATCGGGGACGGCGCGCTCACCGGCGGGCTGGCGTGGGAGGCCCTGAACAACCTGGGCGGTGCGCGGCAGCGGCCGGTGATCGTGGTGCTGAACGACAACGAGCGCTCCTACGCGCCGACCGTGGGCGGCCTGGCGGCGCACCTGGCGCGGCTGCGCGCGGGGGCGGGGGCGGGGGCGGAAGCGGGGGTGGAGTCGGGGTTCGGGAACGTCTTCGAGGAGTTCGGGTTCCGCTGTCTCGGCCCGGTGGACGGGCACGACATCGCGGCCGTGGAGGAGGCGTTGGGCCGGGCGCGGGCGATGGGCGGTCCGGTGCTGGTGCATGTGGTGACGGAGAAGGGGCGGGGCTGGGAGACGGCGGAGACGAACGAGCTGGACCGCTGCCATGTGGTCCGGGCGACGCCACCGTCTGCTGCTGCCGCCCCCTCCTCCCCTTCCTGGACTTCGGTGTTCTCGACCGAGATGGTCCGTATCGGGGCGGAGCGCCCCGATGTCGTCGCGATCACGGCGGCGATGGCGGAACCGGTCGGACTGCTGGAGTTCCAGCGGGAGTTCCCCGCGCGCACGATCGACGTGGGGATCGCCGAGCAGCACGCGGCGGCAGCGGCGGCCGGCCTGGCGCTGGGCGGGCTGCACCCGGTGCTGGCCATCTACGCGACGTTCGGCAACCGCATGATCGACCAGATGGTCACCGACATCGCCCTGCACTCCGCCCCGGTCACGCTGGTGCTGGACCGCGCGGGCGTGACCGGCGACGACGGCGCCAGCCACAACGGCATGTGGGACCTGACGCTCTTCCAGGCCGTACCCGGCATCCGTATCGCCGCGCCACGCGACGGTACGCGGCTGCGGGAACTGCTCCGCGAGGCGGTCGCCTGGGACCGGGGGCCGACGGTGCTGCGCTTCCCCAAGGGCACGCCCGGCGCGGACATCCCCGCCCTCAGCACGACGGACGGCTTCGACGTGCTCCACAACGCGCCCGGCCGCGACCTGCTGATCGTCTCCGTGGGCCCGATGGCCCGGCTCGCGCTGGACGTCGCCGGGCAGCTCGCGGACGCGGGCATCGGGGCGACGGTGGTCGACCCGCGCTGGGTCGTACCGGTCAACCCCACACTGGTGGAGGCCGCCGCGTACTT
The DNA here is from genome assembly GCF_042667665.1 of Streptomyces sp. NPDC057307. NCBI lineage: Bacteria > Bacillati > Actinomycetota > Actinomycetes > Kitasatosporales > Streptomycetaceae > Streptomyces > Streptomyces sp. NPDC057307. The sequence continues at coordinate 86,577 of NZ_JBHUZM010000018.1, forward strand.
CAAACAGGTGATCACCATCGAGGACAGCGGACGCGTCGGCGGCGTGGGCAGCGCGTTCGCGCAGGCCCTGGGGGACGCCGGGATCGACACCCCCGTACGGAACTTCGGCCTGCCGCGCGAATTCCTCGACCACGGGTCGCGGGCCCAGGTCCTCGCCCACTGCGGCCTGACCGCCGACGCCGTCACCACCGAGGTGCTGGCCCGGCTGACCCCGGAAAGGACACTCACTCCATGACCACCATCGCTTTGGGCATGCCCGACATCCCGACGAAGCTCGCCGACCGGAGGGTCAGTCGACAGATCCAGGTCGGTTCGGTGGCTGTCGGTGGGGATGCGCCGGTGTCGGTGCAGTCGATGACGACGACGCGGACGTCGGACATCGGGGCGACGTTGCAGCAGATTGCCGAGCTGACGGCGTCGGGGTGTCAGATTGTGCGGGTGGCGTGTCCGACGCAGGATGACGCGGACGCGCTGGCGACGATCGCGCGGAAGTCGCAGATTCCGGTGATCGCGGATATTCATTTCCAGCCGAAGTATGTGTTCGCGGCGATCGACGCGGGGTGTGCGGCGGTGCGGGTGAATCCGGGGAACATCAAGCAGTTCGACGACAAGGTGAAGGAGATCGCGAAGGCGGCCTCGGCGGCGGGGACGCCGATCCGTATCGGGGTGAACGCGGGTTCGCTGGACGCGCGGCTGCTGCGGAAGTACGGCAGGGCGACTCCGGAGGCGCTGGTGGAGTCGGCGTTGTGGGAGGCGTCGCTGTTCGAGGAGCACGGGTTCCGGGACATCAAGATC